>JBIILW010000235.1:0-3813 GCA_044338265.1 Bacteroidia bacterium
ATCGAATTAACTCAGAAAAGAAGTCGGGATATTTGTTTAACTGGATTCCATTTCCTTCCGGCTCACCATTGGTATTTTTAATACTAAATATTGTTCTGTTTGCATTTTTTGGAGTGTATACAAAATTACCAATATTAATATTTATCGTGTTTTTTCCTTTCGCATTCGAGTTTTTTATTACTTCATCGCAAAGAAATATTTTATTGGATAATTGTATTGCAATGGAGAAATTTTCTCAGCAGGAATTTGTAACTAAGGGAGTAGATCCAAATTTTCCTTACGACCCATTATATGTAACAAAGAGTGACAGGGAAGATATATTTGATGAGTCTTACGAAATGCTCGAAGATTATAAATCATATGACAATTTTAAAAAGCACTATTTTTTTATTTTAACGTTCACAGCTTCTTATATAATTGTTTATTTCATTTTTAAATTCGGATTTGATTTTTAATCAATAAAATATTATTTGCTTTAACCATAGCAGAAATACCATCTAAATTTCTTTTTAAAAATTAACCAATAAATGGTATGTGGATTTCCATGTCAAAAAAATAAAAAATTTCTATGAAACAAATAACTTTAAAAACAGAAACACTAACAAATAACAATTTATTGCAAAGCATTACTAAAATACATCATAACCAATCTGATATATGTAAAGATGAAACTACTATAGAGGTGTATAATGATGAATTAAAAATAATTTGTGATTTTTTTGATGTAGGAGCCAAGTCGGGTATATTATTATCAGTCATCATATGCGATCAATTAATTGGCGAAGTAAATTACTTACACAAAGTTTTTAAAACCATTGGTTTTTCATCTTTAGAAATCATTAGTTTGAATAGTCAAATTAACGATTTAGTAAAACGGTCATGGCTTAAACAAACAAATAAAACATTTCCGTATGCAAAGGAAATGAAATCAAATCATACTGAGTACATTGTTTCTCAACAGGTTTTAAATGCCGTATTGTGTTTTAATAAAGAACTCCTCGAAAATGATAAGCCTTTAAATTTTACTGATGGATTGTTTAAATTAAGGAATTACATGAAACATTTAGTAGATAGTAATTTATTTGAAGACGAAATGTATGATGGCGTCCAACAATTTTTATCTGAATTTAGGGGTAATTCATTTTTAAAAGAAATTACAGAATCACATGAATTGTTTATAGAAGAAAAATTAATTATTTTTTGGTTAAGTAGTGAATACATTTTTGATAGAGAGGATTTTGATTTAGATAATGTTTGCGATATTTTAGGATTTGAAAATAATATTTCTTACAATATCAAACATCGCATAAAAAATAATAAAAGCGCCTTGTTTGGTGATAACTATCTTAGTTTTATTAATCCTGAATTAGCCGATTTTAGTGGTATAACATACGGAGATAAAATGCTTGATTTACTCTCCAAAAATTGTGTTAAAGTAGAACAGAAAAAAATAAAGCATAAATTTTGTCAATTGATTCAACCAGATGAAATTGAATTTAAAAATTTATATTTTAACGATAAGCAGCAAAAAGATATTGCTAAAATAATAGATATGCTTTCTCCTGAAAAATATAAAAAAATGACTTCAACGTTTAAGTCCCATAAAATGAAAGAAGCATTATCTATCTTATTTTATGGATTATCTGGAACGGGAAAAACAGAATTGGTAAAACAAATTGCAAAAAAGCATAATCGGCAATTATTAATGGTAGATATAGCATCTATAAAAAGCATGTGGGTTGGGGAGTCTGAAAAAAATATTAAACGTGTTTTTCGAGAATATGCCGAGGCCTTAAAGATTTGTGATTTGGCGCCCATTTTATTTTTTAATGAAGCGGATGCTATTTTAAATAAGCGGAGAAAAATTGAATCATCATCCGACCAAATGTTAAATTCTATGCAAAATATATTATTACAATACTTAGAAGATTTTGAAGGTGTTTTTATAGCCACTACTAACTATATAAACAATTTAGATGATGCTTTTGATAGACGTATTTTTTATAAAAAAGCATTTGTTTTGCCTGATGAAAATACGCGATTTCAAATACTTCAGGATTTATTTCCAGAATGGACAAGTGAATGGATTCAAAACATAGCTGCTGATTTTGAATTAAGTGGCTCTCAAATTCAGAATATAAGACGTAAATTATTGGTAGATTCTATTTTATTTGATATTGATTATTCAAATAAGGAATTGCTTATTAATTACATTGAAGAAGAACTAGGATTTCGTAAAAAAGATAAAACAGAAATTGGATTTTTTAAAAACTAAAATAATTATGATACAAATGAAAAATAGATTATTAAATGCTTTAAAAAGAGGAGTGGTTTATTATCCTTGTTCGGGTAATGATTTTGAAATGATAAAGACAATTAATGAAAATAATTTGAGCTCGAAAGATTTTATTTATTGCGATTCAGGAAATTTAAATGCAAATGTGGGATATGCTGAAAATATTGATAATTTAGAAGATAGAATGAACGAAAGCTTTGAAATTTTGCAATCTACGGATGCGGATATACAAAGTATTTTTCCTATTGAAAATATTTATCGTCAATTAGCAGGATATTACGGTTTTGAATATAATTCTTATGTTGGGGATATACAAAACACGTTAACACTTTATAAATTAAAAAAATATGATGGTGTTGTTTTTAATTTATTTTATTTCCGAGCAGAAAGTGTAACGCTCTTTCATTGGTTAAATTGGGTAAAATTACAAAAAAGTAAAAACGGGGATAATACAATAGTTATAAACGCACCGGGCGGAGGTTGGTTAAGTACTAAAGATTTTATAGCTTTATTAGATCAACAAGCGGCATTATTTAATGTTAAAGCAATTTATAATTTCAATAATTTTGAAAACCCTTATCAATTAGTTAATCAAATTAATAATATAAAATAATTAAGTAATAATATGAGTAGGCACCTTAATTGGAATGGCATTAAATGCTCATGCTAAATATAGTTCAAAGTCTATTGTAGAGATTTACATTCATAAATCGGTGTAAATAGAAGTGATGCATGACAATAATAGTAAAGTAGCAGAAATCAAAAGGTTTAACACTATTTTCAGGTACAAATAAGGTACAAATTCATCATAAATAAACAAATAATAAATATAAACAAACCAATAGTATAAACGCAAAAAAGCCCTATTTATAAGGGCTTAGTAGTGTTTTGCTATAAAAATGTTTATTGTTTGTTTTGCGCTGTTACTTTCCGATACAGAACTTGCTAAAAATATTAGCTAATAGGTCGTCATTTGATATATCTCCAACGATCTCACCAAGGTGATAAATAGCTTTACGAATGTCAAAAGCCAATAAATCGCCTGTTTGTTGCATGTCCATTCCTGTTAGCACATCTTGCAGTGAGTTTGAAGTATTTAACAAGGCTTCATAGTGGCGCATATTGGTAATAATTACATCGTTTTTAACTGCATCTCCTCTAATTATTTCAATTAATTTTTGGTTCAATGATTCCAAATTGTTTTTTTGTAAGGTACTTACAAATATTGGGTTCGCTTGGTTGCTGTTAGCAATAAATGAATTAAGAATATCGTTTTTGTTTTCTGCTAATAAATCAATTTTATTACCCACAGGAATAACCACCGCATGGTGACTAATCAATGCATCTAATTCTGTTTTTAATTCTTCAGCATTGGTATTGCTTGCATCAAATAAATAAATAACAATACTGGCTTTGTTGATGCTTTCAAAAGTACGTTCAATGCCAATGGTTTCAATGGCATCAGTGGTATTTTTTCTGATACCTGCAGTATCAATTAAACGAAACAAAATGCCATC
>JBIILW010000236.1:0-3808 GCA_044338265.1 Bacteroidia bacterium
CTCGGTTTTACCAATATTGTTTTTCAAGGTTCTAACCGATTTCAATTTGTCTTCTAAATCTTTAATCAATTTTTGAGCCGCGGCTATTTTATCGTGGAATTGAGTCAACATGTCATTTTTAGAACTGCTATTTTTAAAGAATCCTAAATTATTATCCCATGTGTCAATATCCGATTTTAAACCTTTGATGCGTTCTTGTAAAACTCTTTCTTCACGTTGTAAACGTTGTGCTCCATCAGGGTTATTTGCCAATGATTCAAAATGTGCTTTATCGTCTGCGCTGCGCATGTTTTTACGCAATTCACGGTGCTTACCATATATTTTATCTAATAAATCGTTGTACGATTTCCCAACTGCATCTTTGTCTTTATTAGGAACGTAACCTATTGCGCTCCAAGCATCTTGAATGGCTTTTAAATCGTTTAAAACATTAGCATTTTCGCCCTCTGCTGTCAATAAAGCTTCTAGTTTTGTAATTAGTTCTTTTTTAGCAATTAAATTAGTGCCTTGTTCTGCATTTTGAGCCGCAAAACGTTCTGCTTTCTTTTCAAAAAACAAATCGCAAGCACCTCTAAATTTCTTCCAAATTTCATCGTTAAACTTATCAGGAACAGGACCTATTTCTTTCCACTGTTCTTGTAACGATTTTACTTGAGCTGTTTGCTTACCCCAATCAATTGGAGCAGCTGCAATGTTTTCTACTTGTTTAAAAAGTTCAGTTTTCTTTTTAAAGTTTTCGTTTCTAACTGCGTTAAATGTTTTGAACCAATTGTTTTTATTATTAAAAAAAGTATTGCGAATGTCTTTAAATTCATCCCAAATTTTTTCTCTTTCTGTCATTGGCACATAACCAATTTTTTTCCACTCTTCCATTAATTCATTGGCTTCTTTGGTTTTTGCCATCCAATCCTTAATGCGAGTAGTTTTATAATCAGCTAATTCCTTCGACTTTTCAATCAATGCCAATTTTAAAGCTAAATTCTCTTGTCTTACTAATTCATTCTTTTCTGATTCTGCTTTAATTACGCCATATACTTTATCAACTTCAGCCTTAAAGCGAGTCCAAATATCTTCATTGGCTTCTTTTGGCACAGGACCAATATTTCTCCAATCTTCTTGGTATTTTTTTACAGCAATCAGCGCAGATTTTATACTTTTTTCTTCCGATAATTCACTTACTTTTTTGCATAAATTAATTTTAGCATCTAAGTTACGTTCTCTATCCATTTGAGCTATTTCGTTATTAATGCTCAACTTGTCGTAAAATATTTCGTTTAGAACACGGTAACTTTCCCAAAGGCGTTCCACATGTTCTTTAGGAACATTTTTTATATTTTTCCATTCAGTTTGTAACTCTTTTAATTTAGCCAAACTATCTTTGGTTTCTTCCGAACTATTTAAAGCTTTTATTTTTTCTAAAACTGTTTCTTTGGCTTTTAAATTTTTCAATCTTTCTGCTTCAGCAATTGCTTTTGCAGTAGCTATTTTATCGCGTAAATCTTTTGACGCTTTGTTAAAAGTATCTTTTGCTGCTATTCCCGATTTAAATTCAAAATCGTCTTTTTCTCCACCTTCTTCTATAAAATTGTGAAGTGCTATATTTTGTTCTTCATGTAAAGCCGCATCAAAAAATGGCTTAATGGTTTTAAAAATTTGAAAAGCCTCACTGTGCGGTTTTTCGCTTGCCGCTACTAATGCTAATGCCAATAACTCATCTTTAGTTTTGCTAGCATAATCATTTTGCTCTTGCAATTCTGTGTGTTCAATGGCTGCTAAATCAGCATCAAATTCATGCTCGTCAATAGTAATTTCTAAAGCGTCAGTGGCTAAGTTAATTGTTACTTCGCTAGCTGCTGTTTCTTCCATTATGCTTTCAGCAATTGGTGTTTCAGCTAATGTTTCAACTGGAGTTTCAATTACTGCTTCTTCAGTTAAGCTTTCAGCAATTGGCGTTTCAGCTAATGTTTCATTGGGGGTTTCAATTACCGCTTCCATTGTTTCAATTACTGATTCTTCCATTTCGCTTTCAGCAATTGGTGTTTCAGCTAATGTTTCATTGGTGGTTTCTACCATTTCAGTAGTTACATTTTCCATCATTGGAGGTTCAGTTATTTCAACTGTTGATTCAATGGGTGATTCAATGGTTTCATCAATCACAAGTTCTGTAGCATTAATTGCTACATTGTTTTCTAAAGTAGGTTCTGCATTTAAAGCAGCATCAGAAGGATTCATTTCGTTAAGTTCAGTCATTTTAAAATAAATAGAGATCAGTTATACATTCTTTTTTAGGAGGGCGAATTTAATTTATTTTTGTAAAACACAAGACGCAATTATTTTAAAGGAATATCCTTTGATTCAATTAGATAATATTGTTAGCTCAATTAAAAATAATTTTCCTCAGGTTCAAATTAGCTGTTTTTATCAATATTTACTTTTAGCAGGTGTAAAATTCAAATATTGTGGTTTTAAAAACATAAAAACTTTTACATTTTTCAACTGTGAAGATTAATTATATTCGCCACATAAATAAAACTAAAATAACAATAAAATAATGTTCGGGAAATTAGGTGAGGCAAAACAAAAAGCAGAAGAAATGAAGCTTAAATTAGAAGCAATTACCGTGGAGGGAAATGCACAAGGTGTTCAAGTTATTGCCAATGCAAACAAAAAAATTATTGCTATAAACATTGCTCCCGAATTATTAAACCCAGCAAATAAAGAACAAATTGAAGAACTTTTAATGCTTGCAATTGAACATGCAATGAATCAAGCAGAAAATATTTCATCAGCCGAAATGAAAGCCATGATGGGCAGTATGATGCCTGGCTTAGGTAATTTATTTGGTAACTAATTACTCCTAATAATCGTTACATCATTTCACTTAAATCCAATTGCATTTGCAAGCTATTAAAAAACATATACTCCTTTTATTGTGTCTTGTTGGCCTTCATACTTTAAATGCTCAGCAAAACAAATTTTATATAAAAGGTTTTGTGGTAGGTGCCGATACCAATGCGCCAATTCCTTTGGCAAATATTCATAACATCACTTCACAAACGCGTTATATTACCAATCGCTATGGTGCTTTTGGTATCCATGTTTTGCCTACAGATACCATTGAATTTTCGGTAATTGGTTATAAAACTTATGTGCTTATTTGTGCCAATTATTTGAACCAAGGCGATGTGCCAATAGTAATAAAACTAAAGCGCAGTTATATAAAACTTCGAGAAGTAATAGTGTCGGGTCAAAAACGTAAACAAGATAGCATGGCGCGTGCTGCTGCCAAACGCCTACGTACTGATCCTTTGTTAAATAATTATAGCACTTCTATCTCTATTTATAATGCATCGCAAGGTGGCATGTTAAGCAGTATTTTGGCCGGTGGCAATAAAAAAATTCAAGAATATGAAAAACTCATGCGCTTAATGGAAATTTACAACGAACAAAACCAAGTAAGCGAAAAATATAATATTGAATTGGTGATACGAACTACTTTACTGGATGAAAAACATGCCCGAGAATTGATGAAATACTGTGAAATTCCAAACTATTTTATTTTAAACTCCAACGAATACGAAATTATTTTAGCGATCAAAAACTGTTTTAAAGAATATAAACAAAGAAGAAAATAGTTTCATTGTTTGGATAACTTAAAGCCTATAATTGTTTAAACAAGGCTTATTAATTACTCCTCAAAATTAGCATCTGTAATGTCAGTAAAATGTGCCAGAGGTGGTTCTCCCAATAAATACAAAATATCAAATACTTGATTGGCCTTTATTAATTCTTCTTCATGTTTGTAGGA
>JBIILW010000237.1:0-3796 GCA_044338265.1 Bacteroidia bacterium
ACCTTTATTAGCAAGTATTCTTGTTCTATTTTTAAAAGGTGAATCTGTAAAATGGTTTAGCTTTTTTGCTACCATTGTTCAACTAATTTTTACATTTTATGTATATTCAGTTTTTCAAAACAAAGAAGCTGCTAAAAGTTTATTAGCTATCAATATTGAATGGATTAGTTCTCCTAAAATAAACTTCAATATTGCCTTAGACGGAATGAGTTTATTAATGGTTTTCTTAAGCAACTTATTGATGCCGTTAATTGTGTTAGCCGGTTTTAACCGGACTCAAGAACGTAGTCATATTTTTTATTCATTGGTTCTATTAATGCAATTTGCATTGATTGGAGTTTTCGTATCGTTCGATGGATTTTTATATTATATATTTTGGGAATTAGCATTAATCCCTATCTATTTTATATCGTTAAATTGGGGTGGGGTAAATAGAAGTACGGTTACTTTAAAATTCTTCATTTATACTTTAGCAGGAAGTTTGTTGATGTTATTTGGTTTCTTGTTTCTTTATTGGAACACCAATTTGCATTCATTAAGTTGGTTCGATTTAACTGTAAACCATATTTGTTCTTGTAAACAAGGCTTTATATTTTGGATGTTTTTTATTGCTTATGCAATCAAAATTCCAATCATACCTTTCCACACTTGGCAACCTGATACATACAGCACCGCTCCTACACAAGGAACCATGTTACTTTCAGGTATCATGCTAAAAATGGGTTTGTACAGTTTGTTACGTTGGTTATTACCAATCATACCAAATGGAGTAGCTGAATACACGCCAATTGCCATTGCATTGTGTGTTATTGGAGTAGTTTATGCATCGGTTATTGCCATTATGCAAACCGATATGAAAAAGCTTTTTGCTTATTCATCTATTGCTCACGTTGGATTAATAGCCGCAGGTATTTTTGCATTAAACATGCAAGGTATTCAAGGTGGATTGGTTCAAATGTTAGCACATGGAATCAATGTAGTAGGAGTGTTTTATTGCGCTGATATCATTATTAATAGAACAGGTAATTCAAATATCAATTCATTAGGTGGAATTAGGTTGCTAGCTCCTCGTTTTGCTACGTACTTTATCATTATAGTGTTAGGTTCGGTAGCATTGCCGTTAACCAATAGTTTTATTGGTGAGTTTATGTTGCTATTTGGAATTTTTGAGTACAATAGTTGGGCAGCAATTTTGGCTGGTTTAACTGTTATTCTTGGTGCAGTATACATGTTACGCATGTATCAAAAAGTTATGCTTGGCGATTTAAACGAAAACGTAACCGTGTTTGAAGATTTAAAATGGAACGAAGAATTGGTTTTAGCAACAATAGCCATTTTGATATTTGTTTTTGGAATTTTCCCTAAACCTATATTAGAGCTCGTAGAACCAGTAGCTACCGAAATATTTAAAATTAGTTTTGTAAAATAAATTCATATTTATCCAATTATAAATGAATACATTAATATATACAGCATGTTTAGGATTGTTTGGCTTGCTAGCCGAAATATTTAACTTACGTAAATATTTAATTCCAATCATGGTATTAGGTTTGGCCATTATTTTTAGCTTAAACTTACAAACTTGGAATCATCCGGAAACTCACTTTAACGGAATGCTTACCGACAGCAACTTCTCTACTGCTTTTAGTGGCTTAGCCATTTTTATCATGTTAATTATTCTCATTCTTGCTGGTGACTTTTATACTAGTTCTGATGATGAAAAACACATCAGCGATTACATGGCCATATTGGTGTTCACACTTTGTGGTGCATTAATGATGTTTAGTTATGCAAACATGGCTATGTTATTTTTAGGAATTGAAACTTTATCTATTTCATTATATGTAATGGCAGGGAGCCGCAGGTTTGAAGTAAAATCGAACGAAGCAGGTTTCAAATATTTCCTAATGGGATCATTTGCCAGTGCATTTTTATTATTTGGAATTGCACTCATATTTGGTGTAACAGGCACTTTTAGCATTGACGGTATTGGTGCTTATATGCGTGCTCATGCTGACCAATTAGATCCTTTATTTATAGTGGGCATGCTACTGATGATTTTTGCCATGTTGTTCAAAGTATCGGCTGCACCTTTCCATTTTTGGGCGCCAGACGTGTATGAAGGTGCGCCAAGTTTAATTACTGCATTAATGAGTACTTTGGTAAAAATTGCTGCTTTTGCTGCATTTTATAAATTACTTTCAGTTTGTTTTGTTTTTGCCTTGGGCAAAGCAGAAATCATATTAACTGTTTCATGTGCTGCCACATTATTGATAGGAAATTTAGTAGCACTTACCCAAGATAATTTCAAACGCCTTTTGGCTTACTCAGGAATTAGCCATGCTGGTTACATGCTGTTAGCCATTATTAGTTTACAAGGAAGTACCGATAGTGCTTTATTCTTATATTCTGCAGGTTATGCAGTAGCAAGTTTAGCAGCTTTTGCCATTGCCATTACTGTTTTTAAAGCTACCGATACCGAAAGCATTAGTGGCTTTAACGGATTAGGAAAAAAAAATCCAATGTTAGCAGCAGGATTAACCATGGCCATGTTAAGTTTAGCGGGTATTCCTCCTTTTGCAGGTTTCTTTGGTAAATATTTTATTTTTAGCGAAGCCATGAGAAACGGTTATGAAAACTTAGTTTTCTTAGCCATTATCAGCTCTATTATTGGCGTGTTTTACTACATGAAAGTAATTGTGGCCATGTATAGTAAACCAGCTAATGAGTTTGAAGTAAAACCTACTTTTTCTTACCAATTAGTTATTATAGTATGTATTTTATTAAGTATATTTATTGGTATATTCCCAGGATTATTTACTAGGTTATTGTAAGACTAGCAACTAGCAGCTGGCAACTAGCAAAATATTGAAAAGCCAAATGTGAAAACGTTTGGTTTTTTTGTTTTATATTATATCATATGCCAATACAGGCGTCCTTGCCTGTTTCATGTTTTGCAAAGATTTTACATGAATGTGGTATCAATTTCATTTTTTATAAAATTTATCCTCTTTAAACTTTGAAGGATTATTAATAATGTAATTCGAAATATTTATATACGATTGTTCGTTACGAATGATGTGTTCGTAATAATTACGCTGCCACAATT
Organism: Bacteroidia bacterium; assembly: GCA_044338265.1. Classification (GTDB taxonomy): domain Bacteria; phylum Bacteroidota; class Bacteroidia; order UKL13-3; family UKL13-3; genus JAAFJM01. Next base: position 3,110 of record JBIILW010000237.1, read on the forward strand.
TACCCATTATTTCATTGTTTGATTTATAAATACTCAAACAAGCATTTGCAACCAATGATTTATATGCACCCACCATATCAGATACGGATGGCGAATTTGAATCATTTTGGGCAACTGAATCATTTTGGGCAACCGCAAGGGTTGCCCCCACAATGACTTTTTCAATAATACAATCATTTTCTACATTCGAAATTTCCAACACCGTTCGGGCTGGGCTTGCCCCTGCCCCATTTAAATTTTGGGAAACTGAATCATTTTGGGCAACCGCAAGGGTTGCCCCCACAATGACTTTTTCAATAATACAATCATTTTCTACATTCGAAATTTCCAACACCGTTCGGGCTGGGCTTGCCCCTGCCCCTTTTAAATTTGGAGCAACTGAATCATTCTGGGCAACCGAATCATTCTGGGCAACCGAATCATTCTGGGCAACCGCAAGGGTTGCCCCCACATCATTCAAAACAATTATGCCATGCATGTGATTTGGCATTATTTGGAAAACATCTAATTCAAAATTCGGAAATCGTTCTGTTAATTTTATCCATTCATTGTATGCAATTTCACCCAATTCATTCAATAACATTTCACCATTTATTACTTCTCCAAATCTCCAAATCCTATGCTGACAACAAATGGTAATAAAATACAAACCTGCCTGCGAATAATCATATCCTTTTAATCTAATTG
>JBIILW010000238.1:0-3777 GCA_044338265.1 Bacteroidia bacterium
AAAAAAATAGCCACAGGAACATTTGGTGCCGATATGCAAATCAGCTTAACCAATAATGGTCCTGTGACAATAATGATTGATAGTAAATTGAAGGAATAGTTTTTAGATCATAGACGATTGTCCATCGTCTATTAACTATTAACCAACTGCAACAAACTTTCGAACATGGTTCTTCCGTCAGTGTTGAAAATATCAGCATCAACCGCGCGTTCAGGATGAGGCATCATACCAAATACATTGCGGTTTTTATTACAAATTCCAGCTATATTATCCAAAGCTCCATTTGGATTTGTTTCGGCAGAAACATTGCCATTTTCATCACAATATCTAAATAAAATTTGATCGTTTGCTTTCAAATCTTTTAGTAATTCATCATTGCAATAAAATCTTCCTTCACCATGCGCAATAGGAATTTTTAAAGCTTTTCCTACTTCATTTAAACTGGTAATTTTACTGTTATTGGTTTCGGTTTTTATAAATACATTTTTGCAATTAAACTTTTGATGGTTATTGTGCAATAATGCGCCAGGCAATAAGCCACTTTCGCACAATATTTGAAAACCATTACAAACTCCCCAAACCAATCCGCCATTATTAGCAAATTCAATTACACTTTGCATAATGGGCGAAAAGCGAGCAATAGCACCGCTGCGCAAATAATCGCCATAACTAAAACCTCCTGGTAAAAACACTAAATCTACATTTTGTAAATCAGTATCTTTATGCCAAAGTTCTACTACTTCTTGGCCAAACATATTTTGAAATGCCCAAACTGCGTCTTTATCGCAATTACTTCCTGGAAAAATTAATACACCTATTTTCATATATTTATGCTACTGGCTGCTGGCAACTAGCCTCTGGCCATTTGTTTAATTTATTTTTGTCCAAGGTTGGTGTCCTCACCAACCTTTTAAAATGCTTTCCAACCTTGCGCTTTTAACGCATGTTTTTGTCCGCCTTTACTAATCATGTGCAAGCCTTCCTCAGCTTTTGTAACATGACCAATCACGGTAAAATCAGGATGGTTTTCTAATTTATTATAATCACTTTGTTTAATGGTAAATAACAATTCATAATCTTCGCCACCACTTAACGCTGTTAAAGTTGGATCTAAATCTAACTCACGCGCCATGTTATAAGTAGTTGCATCAATCGGAATTTTGTCTTCATAAATGGTAACACCAACTTTTGATTGCTCTGCAATATGAAATAATTCCGATGCCAATCCATCACTCACATCAATCATTGAAGTTGGTTGAATGTCCATTGCTTTAAAAAACTCAATGATATCTTTTCTTGCTTCTGGTTTTAACTGACGTTCCAAAATATAATCATGTCCGGCTAAGTCAGGTTGCATTTGCGGATTATCAATAAATACACGTTTTTCACGCTCTAACAATTGATAGCCAGCATACGCACCACCCAAATCGCCACTCACACAAATCAAATCAAACTCTTGTGCGCCATTTCTATACACTACTTCATTTTCGTTGGCTTCGCCAATAACGGTAACACTAATAATTAAACCTTGTTTACTAGCGGTTGTATCGCCACCCACCAAATCAATTTTATATTTTTCGCAGGCTAAATTGATGCCTTCATATATTTCGGCAATGGCTTCAACACTGAATTTACTGCTCATTCCAACTGAAACAGTAATTTGTTTTGGTATGCCGTTCATGGCATAAATATCACTTGCATTAACGCTTACGGCTTTGTAACCCAAATGTTTTAAAGGGAAATAACTCAAATCAAAATGAACGCCTTCCAATAATAAATCGGTAGAAACTAATGTAACTTTACCTGCTGTTGGATTTAAAACTGCAGCATCATCACCAACCCCTTTGATGGTATTGTTTTTTAATTCAATGTTTTGGGTCAAGTGTTTTATTAAGCCAAACTCGCCAATTTCTTCTAATTTTGTGATTTCTGGTTCATTGAACATGGGCGCAAATTACAAAAAAAATAGAGAAGAGATGGAGTGTATTTTTTATTTTTTTTGATTGTTGAAAACAAATAAAACTCAATGCTAAATTTGCTGTTATAAAAACAAGTATGAAATTAATAATTATTGGTTCGGGAATAGCAGGATTAGCCAGCGCGGTTCGTTTACAAGCCATGGGTTTTGAAGTTACCGTTTTGGAAGCCAATGAATATTATGGTGGAAAACTAACTGAATTTACCCAAAATGGTTTTAGGTTCGATGCAGGTCCATCTTTATTTACATTGCCTCAATTGGTTTTAGAGTTGTTCGACATTGCAAAGCAAAACAAGGATAAATTTGAATTCCAACAATTAGAAAAATCATGTAATTATTTTTATGAAGATGGTACTCGATTTACCTCATTTCATAACGCACAAAAAATGACTTCTGAGTTACAAGAAAAACTTGGAATGACTGATGTAAAGCCATTTTTTAATTATTTGCAAACTGCTGAATTTAGGTATAAAACCACCGTTCCTATTTTTATTGAAAGTAGTTTACATAAATTAAAGAACTTTTTGAATTTAGCTACGGTCAAAGGGATTTTTAATATACCAAAACTCAATTTGTTTAATAGCATGAACCATGAAAACGAGCAAATTTTTACCGATAAAAGATTGGTTCAATATTTTAACCGTTTTGCTACTTATAATGGAAGTAATCCCTACCAATCTCCAGCATTACTGAATATGATTCCGCATTTGGAAAGTAATATTGGTACTTTTTTTCCTAAAAATGGCATGCATCAAATCAGCCAAAGTATTTACCAATTAGCGGTTGACTTAGGTGTAAATTTTGAGTTCAATAAAAAGATTTCTGAAATTATTTTGGATGAAAATAACAAACAAATAAAAGGTGTAAAAGTAGGGGAGCAGTTTTATGAGTCTGATTTGGTAATTTCAAACATGGATATTTACCCTACCTATAAAAAATTATTGCCTTACATATCTCATCCTGAAAATATTTTAACACAAGAAAAGTCGTCATCGGCATTGATTTTTTATTGGGGAATCAATAAAAAATTTACAGAATTAGATTTGCATAATATATTTTTCAGTGATAATTATGAAGCAGAATTCAAGCATATTTTTGAACATAAAACCATTTATAATGACCCAACAATTTATGTAAACATTACATCAAAATACAAAACAGATGATGCGCCAGTAGGCTGTGAAAACTGGTTCGTAATGATTAATACACCGAATAACCAAGGGCAAAATTGGGATGAATTAATTATTGAATCTCGAAAAAATATCATAGATAAATTAACGAGGATTTTGAAGGTAAATATTTCTGAACTAATAATTAGTGAATCCATTTTAGATCCCAGAAGTATTGAATCTAAAACCAGCAGTCATTTGGGAGCCTTATATGGAAATGCAAGTAATAATAGGTATGCGGCATTTTTAAGACATAAAAATTTTAGTTCTAACATAAAAGGTTTGTACTTTTGTGGCGGCTCAGTTCATCCTGGTGGAGGAATTCCATTGTGTTTGAATTCGGCTAAAATTGTTGGAAATTTGATTAAAGAGGATTATGGAATGTAATTGTATAAAAGGTTATATTACAAACATCTTCATTGAATAGGAGTTTGATTGCTAATGGAAAGGTGCTTTTAAACAAGGAAGATTCCTACGGAATGACCCAATATTTTGTCCGTCATTGCGAGGTACGAAGCAATCTGTCAGGGAGATTGATTCTTAAAGCAATGACGTTAAATTTAAAACGCAAAAAAATATGAAAAAAGAAAATATTGCCATAATTATATTAATCATTCTGTATGCTGTTGG
>JBIILW010000239.1:0-3770 GCA_044338265.1 Bacteroidia bacterium
CTCTGTCATTAAAGTAAGGTTGTTGTACCGAAAACTTGGTACTACAAAAATATATCATTTCCCCTTTACTCCATTTTTTTCCTGAACGAATAAATGTTGTTAGGTATAAATTATGTACATCTTTTTGATTTGGTTCATTATAGTTACGAGTTAGAACAATTAGTGAGGTGTCCTTAGCTATACAAATAGGCCCGTCATGTAAATCACTATTTAAATTAGCAGGTATACCTTTGGGCCTTTTAACTAAGTTGCAACTTGAATCAAATATATATACATCAAGGTAGGGCATCTCTGTATAGTCGTAACTAAATTTGTGTTTATTTTTAATATTTAATCGAGAAGAAGTAACAAAAAGATTATTACCCCAATAAAACGGGGCAAAGTCTTCTTTAGAAGTATTTATACAATGTAAATCAACAAGCGCATTCCATTTAAGATTATTACAGAAGTAATTGTTTTCAATAATATAAGGTGATTTTATATTTGCAATTTTATTTGAATGAATATAATTTCGTTTATCAAAAATTGATTTTAATAGCCCAAGTGAATCAGCCTTAGCATAATAAAAAGACGCTTCATTGTATTTTCTTTCTTGAAATAAAACATTTGCGTATGAAATTAAAATAGAATCGGAATGCTCATTTATTATTTTCTTGTAATTTTTTTCTGCTTGCTTTAAATTAAATTTCCAAGCATTTTGATTTGCTTTATTTAATTGTGCATTTGAATTTATGGCAAGCATACTTAAAAATAAAAGTATGGTGTAATTGATTATTTTTCTTTTCATATAAATGTTTTTTATTACAATTATTTTTGAAAACTATTAAATTTCAAAAATTAAATTTTTACTGTTTGATTTTTTTAAGATATATAATTTAACTTAAAAGAAGTATCTTGGTGAGCGAATACTTTTTCTGTAAGATGTTTTCCATATATAACTAAGTGTAATTTCGTTTGACAAACTTGTTACTCTATTCAAATCAGTTAATGGATACTCATACATATAACCCATTTGCCAGTTTTTATTTAGTTTCATTCCTAGTAAAAAACCAACAGCATCCAACGATCTTAACATTGGTCCAAATTGAAAGGTGTTTCTGTAATCAAATACCGCATTTAAATCTAATTGAACAGGAGCATCAGCTGTTTGTTTATATAATAAACTTGGCATAAAAGTATAGTCATTTCCCATTTCTATGTTTATTCCACCGTATAAAAAAATGTGTTTTTTTGTTTCCGATAAAACAGTATTTCCATTACCAAAGTTCTTTGTAATAATTTTAGGAATTGCAGCACCAAAAAAGATGTTATTATTATAAATAAGTATTCCTCCACCCGCATTAAAGTAATTCCCAGAAGTAATATCTTGAGCAAATATTGGATCATTTTGATTCACTAATTTCAATGTAGTTACATACGATGTAATATTAGACGTCATTAACCTAACTCCACCTGAAAAATTCCAATCATCAGAGAGTCTTACATGATATGCTAAATCCGATTGAATTGTAAGCTCCCTAATTGGTCCAATTTCATCGCTATAAATACCCAATGCTAACCCTAAGTTTTTAGGCAATCTCATATTTAAAAACAATGATTTATTAATTGGTGCACCGTCTATTCCCGCCCATTGGTTTCTGTATAAAAGCCCTAGTTGATTATTCTCTTTTACACCAGCCTGAGCAGGATTTATGATGGCATTATTAAAAACATATTGTCCGTATAATGGATCTTGTTGTGCTTTTGATAATTTAACTATTGATTGCATAACCAATAAGATTAAAACTATTTTCTTTATTTTCATTTTTTTAATTCTATTAATTATTTCGATAAATAAACATATCCTGTAATTGGTTTTCTTCCTGGCTCTAATTCTAAAACATAAAAATAGGTACCTGTTGGTAAATTACCGTCTTGTTGATCTACTATGATTCCTTCATTTGTTTGACCATTCCAATTATTTTCATACTTATTAGCATCAAATACCAATGTACCCCATCTATTATAAATTCTCAAAACATTATTTGGATAAAGTTCAATTCCATTTATTACAAAAAAATCATTTACTCCATCACCATTTGGAGTAACACCCTGAGGGATGATTAAATTATCTTTGCAGTTTTCAATCTGATAGCTTATTTCAAAGTCAAAATTCTCAACACAATTATTTGAATCTTTAACGATTAAATTGTATTTTCCACCTTGAGCTTTTAATAAATTAAGTGTTGTATCTCCCCTACTCCATAAATAAGTATATGGCTGTAATCCTCCAATCACCGTTGGTAAAATAGAACCTTTAAATTCATCCTTACAGATAACATCAGTAATTTCTTGCTTAGTTAAATTAATTTGACTTGGCTGATTAATTTCTGAGCTAATAACTAGTTTACAACCATTTGAATCCAATACCGTTAAATTATATTGTCCAATCATTAAATTGCTAATACTACTAGTAGTTGCAGCGTTACTCCATAAATAATTATATGGTCTTTTTCCACCTTTGATTGTTGTATTAATAATACCATTGGCTTGACCAAAACAGCGTACATCTTTAACTTCATATGATCCTATTAAATTTGAATCAGGTTGGCTAATAGTTATATTTAAAATTATTTGCCTATCAATTGAATCAACAATAAGCACTTGGTAATTGCCTGCTTTTAGATTAGCAGCAGTTAAACTATTAGGAGTGGTTAATGTATTCCAATTTATTGTAAATGGTGGAACCCCGCCTACAATTTTAATTGTTGCAAAACCTGAGGAGTCTCCTTTACATTTTACAGCAGAATTGATATCAATTGAAGCTTTTAGTTTTTCCCTTATTTTTAAAATCAATATTGTGGTATCACATTTTCCGTTATTACATGTAATAATACAAGTGCTATCTATTCCAAAATATCCATTATTTGGAATGTATTTTATACATCCTGGGTAGTTTGAAAAATCAAACAAACCATGAGCGGTAATTGAACTACCAAAACAAGTGGTAATTGTTGAACCAACACCCATATCACTTAATTTAGGAACACATATTATTACAATGCTATCTTGCTCTACTGTTACATTTAAAGTATCTGTCTTTGGCTTTACATTAACTATTATTTTAACAATATCACAAATTCCATTTTTACAAGTTATAATACATAGTGTATCAACTCCAATGTAATTCGTTGTTGGTAAATAACTAATACAATTTGGATAATTACTTAAATCAATCTTACCATGTGCGGTGTTTAAATTTCCGTTACAAGTAGTTATTGATGATCCAGCTCCCATATCCGTTAAAATTGGAATGCAAATATTAATTAAGCTATCCTCGGTTGTATTTATTCTAACAATGTCTCTTGGTCTTATTGTTATAACTACTATCGAGGTATCACAACTTTGCGGTGTTAGTGTATCGCAAATACGATACACAAAAGTATAAATTCCCACTGGTACCGTATTTAAAATATTAACCATTCCTGTTAATGTATCAAGCACAATTCCTGAAATAACTGGATAATTAACAACACTTATTTTAACTAGTCCTAAGTTTACTAAACGTGTATTTAAAGTATCATTTCTTAGAACATTTAATAAATTAGAATAGCTTGTAAAACTTTCACCAAAACCATAATCTGGATAAGCAACTATTACTGCTGTTACGGTGATCGTATCTGTGATAGTTGCACAAGTTACTGGTGTTAACTTATCACATAATTGGTAAGTTACAGTATATTTTCCTGGTGTTGTTCCAGCTGCTACACTTACTGCACCTGTTGTGGTGT
>JBIILW010000241.1:0-3769 GCA_044338265.1 Bacteroidia bacterium
AAACGAATTAAGTACTTAGACGATTCAAAAAAATTAACGCATAAACAGCGCGAAGAATTAAGGTTTGAAATTGAAGAAAAAGCGTTGGCTTGGGCGGTAGCTAGTTATACAAATGAACAAATAGACCAAGTAAATATTTTAAAAGCTTCCTTTTTAAGCATGCATAAAGCAGTTGATGGATTATCAATAAAACCAGCTCACCTCATTATTGATGGCAATAGATTTATACCTTACCAAAAATTAACACATACATGCATCATTAAAGGCGATGCCAAATATCAAAGTATTGCGGCTGCATCTATTTTAGCTAAAACTCACAGAGATGAATTGATGTTAAAATACCACGAAGAATTTCCGAATTATGCGTGGAACGAAAACAAAGGTTATGGCACTTTAAAGCACCGAGCAGGAATTGCGGAATTTGGCATTACACCCTATCACCGCAAAACTTTCAGGCTATTAAAGGAACAATTGGAATTGTTTTAACAATTAAGATTTTTGTTCTTTTTTTAAAATTTCTGCCACTCCAAAATAAAAAATCACGTAAGCAATCATAGCAATAATATGATACAAAGTTTCTGCGTTTAAAAATTCTGAAATCTGAAAGCCAAGTGATTGTACCAAGGTTGCAATGATAATAGTGATACAAGTTATAATGAAATTCAAATTGCCTTTTTGACTTTTTAAGTGGATGATATTTAAAGTAAAAAACAGCATTAGAATGGGAGAATAATTAGCTATTACTAATAAAAAATTATGTAAATAAAATGAACTTAACACAAAAAATGCCAATTGTAAGTATGCAATAATTGAAAGTATTTTACCAATTTTTTCACTAAAAAATATTTGAATGGTATATTTAAATAAAAAGAATGTTGCCAAAGCAATAAACAAATAAGTTAAAGTGGTTGGAACAAATCTTTGGTCTATTGGTTGAAAAAAACCATGATCCAAACCACCCATAAATGCTGCCATTCCTACAAAGAAAACAAACAATATCAACTTTGATGATGGTTTTGAAATAGAAAATTGATGCGTTTTACCAAATAGTATTCCTGCTAAAAAAAGACATAAAGCTCCTAAAACAAAATCGGTAATTGAAACCAATTGAAGTGGTGTGATCATTTTTTTTATAATTTATAAAAAGCAATTATATTCATTTTTAGTCATAAAAAAAGCTACTTGCAAAAACAAGTAGCTTTTTTGTGAATGTTTAATACTAATTATTTTTGATTTGAACTTGCATTTACAAATTCATATTTAGTTCCATTTTTCTTCCAAATTACAAATAATACTTCCATATTTTCTTTTACATAAGTTTTAAGTATAAATGAAGAAAATGTTTTTTCAATAGATTTTCCTGATGTTACAGCTCCTGAAGAAATTAATTCACCATAATCTAATCCACCAATTGCTTGTCTCAAAACATGATGATGTTCAGCATTTGTTGATGGCACATGTCCAGTTTGATTACCTTTAGCTTTGTCTTCTAATAAATAGCATCCTAAATAAAATTCACCAGAATTATCTTTAAAAAACTTAGTTCTTGAATTAATTGTTATTGTCCAAAACCCATCTGCATCTTGAGCCCATGAAGTTGTAAAACCTACATTTGCCATTACAGGTGCAACTTTATGAGCATCAATAACTGCTTTACATTTTGCTTTTTCTGAAGTAGTATTCACACCTGAAGTTCTATCTAGTTGAGCAACATTATTTACTGCAAAAGTTGGATAACCTGTAATTACTAATGCCTTGTCCCAAGTAGTGGCAGTTGTAGTAATAAAACCTTGTGCAACAAAATTCTGGCTAAAAGTTCCCACATAAATTGCTTTAGTTTTTGAATAATCAATTAATTCTACAGCCATATCCCAACCCCAACTTCCACATGGTCCACATAAAGTACCAGTATATTTATTAATCATTGAAGTGTTTGTTTCGGAAACACTAATTTCATTTACAGCTGGAGTTGTAGTTGTTGACTCTTTGCTACAGCTAGCAAACATTAATGATGCAGCAGATAATGTAAGCATCGAAATTTGTAAAAATTTGTTTTTCATTTTTGTATTTGTTTAGTTTTTGTTTAGTTTTATAAAATGCATATTTATAAAATTATCATTTACAAAACAACATTTTATTGTAATTTTTTTTTAGATTCATAAAAAACATAAGAAATATCTATGTTTAGCAATTAAAATATGAATAAAAAATTATTGTATAAATGCATACTGCAAAAGGTTAGCACCCATTTTTAGCGCTTGTTGTCTAACTGTTTCTGGGTCGTTATAAATATCTTGGTCTTCCCAACCGTTTCCTAAATCGCATTCATAAGTATAAAAACAAACTACACGTCCTTTATATATTAAACCAAAACCTTGTGGTGCTTTACCTTCGTAATTTACTTATTACTTTGCTTTCTTTATTTTATTTTCCAAAATCTTCAACTCCTCAAAATCTTTAATATCCGCTTTAATTGCATCAGATTTGTTTCTTAATATTTCAAAATTTTCAAAAACAATATCTACCTCTTTTTCCATTTGCTTGTTACTAATTGATCCTTTGGTTTGAAGAATAATTTTGTCGTTTAATAATAATATTTTATCTACATTTTCCATCCAAAATTCCATAAAAAGTAACATTATATTCTTTTCCATCAGTAGCAGTTGTAAAGTAATTCTTTACAACTGATTTTTCAGCTAACTCTTTGTCTTTTAGTATACTTAATATGTGTTGTCCAATGTTTTGCTTAGAGGTGTTAAAAAGTATTGCCAATTGATTTTGATTCATCCAAATAGAACCGTCTTTTGAAAATAAAGAAACTGACGCTTTTCCATCATCAGTTTTATAAATAATAATATTTTTATCTTCCATCACATTTCAAATTTTTTTAATTTATTATTGTATAAATGCATACTGCAAAAGGTTAGCACCCATTTTAAGCGCTTGTTGCCTTACATTTTCATTATCATTATAAATATCTTGGTCTTCCCAACCGTTTCCTAAATCGCATTCATAAGTATAAAAACAAACTACACGTCCTTTATATATTAAACCAAAACCTTGTGGTGCTTTACCTTCGTGTTCATGTACCTTTGGCAGCCCTTTATTAAAGTCATATTTTTGATGATAAATGGGGTGATTCCAAGGTAATTCTACAAACTCTAATTCAGGAAATACTTTCTTCATTTCTCTTCTAAAAAATAAGTTCAATCCATAATTATCATCGGCATGTAAAAAGCCACCTGCCATTAAATAATTGCGTAAATTTTCAGTTTCTTGTTTATTAAATACAATGTTTCCATGTCCAGTTAAATGAATAAATGGATAGTTGAAAATATCTTTACTTCCTACTTCTACTATGTCTTCCTCAGGCATTAAACCAATTTTCAAATTATCGTTGCAAAATTTTATTAAATTTGGCAATGAAGTTTTATTGGCATACCAATCCCCTCCTCCATTATATTTGAGCTTCGCAATTTTCAAACTGGGTTTTTGTGTAAATGAAAGAACACTCAAAAGGAAAATAAAAATGATGATTGGATTTAATTTTTTAAACATGTTTGATGGTTTTATAAAGGTCAAAAATACAAATTATTTTTTACCCCTTGGATGAAAATTAATGATTACTTCATGTAAATACTCTTTGCTAATATGCGTGTAAATTTCTGTAGTAGTAATGCTTTCGTGTCCTAACATTTGCTGAACCGAACGCAAGTCAGCACCAGCTTCTACCAAGCTTGTAGCAAATGAATGACGCAAAGTATGTGGG
>JBIILW010000240.1:0-3769 GCA_044338265.1 Bacteroidia bacterium
TGTGGCCGATGTAGTATAACTATGAACGCCACTAATGGTTAAAGTTACTACTAAACTGCTTAAAGCATTTACTCCATTATTTGAAATATATGCCCTAATAGAATCGGGAGTATTATATAACCTTGATACTTTTCCTTGCGCATAAATTGTTCTAACCGAGGCATCATTTAATACAATTGGCGTGAATTGATATTTGCGGCCTGTTCCAGGCAATGGACCAGCTGGTGAACTAATAGGATTTCTATAGTTTATGGCATTGTTTAAATAAAAACCAGTGTTAGGAACTGCACTTCCCCAAGCTATGGTAGAACCTTTTACCAAATGAAGATTTTGTGCAGCCGTTGTTACACTACTTCCAACTATTCCAACTGCAGCAAACCTTGCCGCACTTATTACTATTGTTGTACTCCAATAACCATAAATATATTCTATTACATTGGTTGATTCATACAATTTAATTTGAAAATTCATGGTGTCATATTGTCCACCTAAACCAGCTTGTAATTTATCTTTTACATTTTTCCATTGTATAGTACAAACTTGAGAACCAGGTGAACCAGAAGTATAAACTCTATATTGTGCATTGGCATTGGTAGCACTTATTAAATCTTGGCCAAAAACAAATAACATAGAACTGTCGCTACCAGCAGGAGTAGGACTTGTAGCAGAAGTAAATGGTCCATTTGGTGGTGGTTGTGAATGTGCTGTAAACAAAAAATGACGAGAAGCGCTATCTCTACCAAGTTTAATAAATCCGTTGGTACTAAAAACAAACGAATCGTAAGGAGCACCATTAAAGTTAAAGGTAAATCCGATAGGCAATGCTGCCGAAAAAGCATCATCTTTATTCGAAGTAATAATCGAATCGCCATTGGTACCTAAATCTACATAGGTACTTAAAGTAGTGGCAAAACCACCAGGTAAGTAGTTTAACTGAGCTTTACTATTGTAAACCAAGTTTACAAATAATAATACCATCAAAATTTTTAGTGTAAAGTTTTTATCCATAATTTTTTTATTAAATCGTATAGCAATGTAAATCAATATTATAATAACGTCAAGTCATATTTTTAAATTTCTTAAAAAATAATTTTTAAAAAGGCTGCAATGGTTGAAATCATTAAGAATTAAAGAATTAAAGGAAGAAAAAAATTAAGGAAGAAAAGTATCTTTTTAAATATTTTTGTCTTAAAATGAGGGTTTTGGAAAATGATATTTTTTAAAAAAACAGCAAAAAATATGGAAATTATTTGCTGTTTTTTTTAAAAGAATAGATAAAAGAAAAGAAAATTTTTAATAAATTTAACTTCTTTTATGCTTCCATCTTCTATGACTCCACAGCCAAATTTCTGGTTGATTGATAATGTCGGCTTCTAGTAATTGATTAAACGTTTCTGTAATGTAAAAATCAGGAGTGGTTTGTGGTTCCATGGTAATTACATCTATTTTTATTTCATAATAACCTCGCTTAGGTTTTATAATATGACAATAGATAACAGGATAATTGAATTTTTTAGCAATTTTTTCGGCACCCATAAAAACAGGAGTATCTTGGTTTAAAAATTGAATCCAATGTGCATTTTCTCTGCTTGGTGTTTGGTCGGAAATAAAGCCAGTTCCTGTCAATTTGTTTTTATTGGCAATCATTCCACGCAAAGTATTTTCCATGGTGATCATTTGAATGCCAAATCTTTCACGCATGTTTTTGGTAAACCATTCAAAAAATGGACTGCTTAGTTTATGATAAATTCCTACTATGTCTGCCTTTCTTTCCAAGTGCCAAATATTGGGCAACCATTCCCAATTTCCCATATGACCCGTTAAAATTACAAAGCTTTTATTTTGATTGATAATGTCATCCATTACCTCCAAATTGGTATAAACTCCATGTTTTTTTAACCCATTTTTACTCATAGTAAGTAATTTAAAAGTTTCTAAAATGGTATCGAATAAATGCGAGTAAAACTTTTTGGCAATGACATGTATTTCTTTTTCTGAATAAGTTGGAAATGAATTATGCAAGTTTTCATAAACCACTTTTTTGCGGTAGCCTATCAGGTTAAAAGCTAAAAAGCACAAACCATCACTTAACAAATACAGCAATGGAAAAGGCAGCAAAGCCAATAAATACAAAGGAATGGAATAAATATGGTATAAAAACTTTTTCATTTTATGACTCGCAATAATAACAAGATATTTTCATCCTAAAAATATTCAACTAAAAATCTTTGTTAATTGCACTCACTCACATCTTGCTAGTGTGAATCAGATTTTAATAAATAACTGGGTCTTGACTTGTATGCCTAATTCTTAATATGAGAATGTGTGATTCAGTAATTTTATAGGTAACGCGATAACTAAAAACAGTTACTGACCTATAACTTCCATCATTTTCAATTTTGAACTTGTCAACTTCATAAATTCCAGCATTTTCTTTCAGAATAGCTACATGTTCTAAAATTGCTAGCTTAACTGTTTGTGCACCTTGAGGAGATTCTTGTTTTATATATTGTATAGCTTGTTTAAAATAAAGTTTGGCTTCATCATCCCATAGAATGATTCTCTTTTTCTTTATGATTACCATTCCTTACTTTCTAATTCAAGGTCATCATTCGCAGTAAATTTGCCATTCTCTATCCTAGTTTCAGCTGCTTTCAATTCATTATTGTATTGCATAACTGATACAGCATCATTCTTTTTATTAGACTTTTTAAAAACAACCATCACTTGTTCTAAAAGACTTTCGTCTGTTGTACTCAACAGCTTATTTATCAATTCGTATTTTACTACTTCAATGTTCATATTTTATAAGTTTTTACAAATATATATGTTTATGTTTTAAAATCAGATGGTTTAAATTTTTCATTTATTTACCCGCAATAGCAATCAAAAAATTTCATCCTAAAAATATTCAACTAAAAAACTTTATTTTGAACCATCATGTCCGCACCAAAAAGCAGCAAATTAAAATACTTAAGCAGTTACCTTTTCGTCACCGTTATTGAAAGTTTTGATAGCCACAAAAACGGGAAAATAAATGTGGTAATGTTGGAAGGAAAATTGATGGTAAATACCCGAAACGCCAATCAATCGTTCGATGGTTTGCATTTTTTATTCCAAGCTATTTTTGCCGATTTAAAAATAGAAAAAAATCCGCCCAATAAACTGTTATGCTTTGGTTTAGGTGGTGGAAGTATAGTTCATATTTTAAAAAAAGAATTGCAATTAAATTGCAAAATTACCGCGGTAGAATACGATGAAATAATGGTAGAAATTGCCAAAAAATATTTTGATTTGCAGCAATTCAATAACCTAGATGTAATTACGGAAGATGCCTTTATTTTTGCTGCTGAACAAGCCGATAAAAGCATATTCGACTTAATTATTGTTGATTTATTTGAAGACAATAAAGCAGTTGATAAAATATATGATGCGGCTTTTAACGAACAGTTACTGCAAATGTGTCCGCATGGAACCATTATTATCAATACCATTTGTAACACCAAAATACAAGAAAATGAAACTCAAAAACTATTGGGTTTTT
The DNA here is from genome assembly GCA_044338265.1 of Bacteroidia bacterium. GTDB lineage: Bacteria > Bacteroidota > Bacteroidia > UKL13-3 > UKL13-3 > JAAFJM01. Next base: position 3,545 of record JBIILW010000240.1, read on the forward strand.
ACCAAAACAAAGGGTTGAATTGTGAAGTAAAAACTTTTCCAATTTCAAACAAAAATAAGGTTTTAATAGTGAACACTTAAAACGGTCGTTGTGCGTAGTCGAAACGAATATCAAAAAAATCGTCATGCAGCGCATCTCCTTTGTTTATTAAACGACTTTTATTTTTCAAAGTTGGTTGCCATGGAAAGGATACCGCTCAAGCGGTACTAGCTGAATGACTAAACC
>JBIILW010000242.1:0-3765 GCA_044338265.1 Bacteroidia bacterium
TTAATTTACCAAAAATCTGATTCAACTTTATCTATGTTTTCGTCACCAATTATTTGGAATGGCGTGAATCAAATTACAGCAGATACCATACATTTTTACATTAACAACAATAAGCTTGATTCCTTTGATTTACGTAGTAATTCGTTCTTAATTTCGAACGAAAAAGGACCTCATTATAACCAAGTAAAAGGTAAAAATATGAAGGGTTATTTAGACAGTTCCACTATCAAATATTTGCGTGTTTATGGCAACGGACAAAGTATATATTATGCCAAGGAGGACAGCGTAAATTACATAGGAATTAACAAAGTTGATTGCAGTGAAATGGAATTTTATTTTTTAAATAAAAAAATAAGTAAGGGTGTTTTTATCACAAATCCTGAAGGATTATTTTATCCGCTTGATGAACTTAAACCCGAAGAATTAAGACTAAGAGGGTTTGTTTGGCGAGAAAAAGAAAAACCACAAAAGGTTTATTATCAATATAAAAAATAAAAAAATGTTAATTTATTGTGCAAATGTTTGCTTTTTTAAACTAAGTATCTATTTTAGCTAACTCAAATATTTAAAAAACTAAAACAAAAAAAAGAATATATGAAATCAAAATTTACTAATTTCTACGCTAAACTAAGTTTATTCTTAGTTGTATTTATTGGGCTAACAGCTAGTAGTGCTTTTGCCCAAGGTTTTGCAGGTGGTAAAACTTATGTTGTTAACGGACAATCAGATTTAGTTGCACCCGTTGATACATTTGTGAACCTGATGGGTACCGGAAATGCTGGTGCCATTACTTATTTAAATACGAATGGTATTGATGTTACTGTAGCACCAGGCACTGTTACTATATTATTATCATCTGGATATTCTGGAGTTGAACCTTCGCCTATTCAAGTTGGTCAAGCAAATGGATCTGGATATCCTAACATGAGTTCAACAAGACCCATTGTTTTAAAACCAGCTGCTGGTTTGAACTTTGTGATTTCAACAATAACCACAATAGCTGCAAATGGTAGTTTATTTAGAGTTTTTGGAAGTACCGATTTTACAATTGATGGTAGTGGAACTTCAGGACAAAGAAATATAACGTTTAACATGGCAAGCTCAAATGCTACAACTGCTAAAGTTATTGATTTTATCCCTGCTACTGCAAACAGATTAAGAAATGTTGGTGTTAAAAATTGTATTATCGTTGGTAATTCAGTTGGAAATACTATTAATACATACGCAGGTGTTTATTTTGGTGGAACAGCTTCAAACACTGCACCAGCTTTAGTAGGAACAAACTATAATATTAGTTATGTAAATAATTTAATTATGGCCGTTCAAACGGGTATTTCACATAGAGGTTTTGCCTCAAGTGCTACGCTGTTTCCTTCGCAGGATACAGGTGTTAACATTATTAATAACATAATAGGTGATTATAGAAATCCAATTAATTCAGCAAATACAGCTTGCATAGGTGGAACAACATCAAATCTTTCAGGTATTTATTTAAATACAGTTTCTAACTCTACAGTTTCTGGTAATATTATTAGAAACAATTTACCTTTAAGTGTTTCATCAGTTAATGGTAATTTTTCAGGAATAAGATTAGATGGAACAGGTGCTATTGCATTGGATTCAAATATTAGAATTGTAAAAAATCAGATTTATGGTCTTTATTCAAATGCAACAAGTCAAGGTGTTTCTGGAATTAGAGTTAGTTTAGGAGCTCCCACTTCACCAAGAAGATTATTAATAGCAAACAACTCAATTTCAAAAATAGCAACATTAAATGGTGCTAACGCATTTGGAAGTATGGGAACATATACTGCAGGTATATTAATAGAGGTTGCAACTGCAAATGTTGGTTTAGAAGTTTTATTTAATTCAGTTAATTTAACTGGTGATACAATTTTTTCTAATTCAATTTCAGCTTGTTTGGTAACTAGTAGTACTACTTTAGGTGGTATTACCATGATGAATAATTCATTTGTAAACAAATTAAGCAGGGCAATAGGAAATGGAACAACTACATTTGGTAATTTAGCAGGTTACCAAAATTATGCGGTAATTGTTGCTGGAAACAATGCAAATCCTTTTACTTTCTCAAATTTTAATAATTACTTTGCTAACACATTTGGCGGTGGTTATACTTTTGTAGCGGGTTTTAATAGAAATAACGTTTTAGCAAATGTTTCAACTATAAAAAATTATGTTACTTTTTGTCCCTCAGATACCAACAGTTTTGCTGTTAATCCACCAACTACGAGTGATACTTTATGGTCAGTAGCAGATGGTTTTTCTCATAGAACTTTCAATAGAGGTTATGCATTAACTACTTTAAATCAATTCAGCATTGCTGTTTATAACGCATTAGTTAATAAAGTAAGTGATGATATTTTTGGAAATCCGAGAACAGGTTTAGGTAGATTTACTTCAATTGGTTGTCATCAATGGTTAGGAGATTCATTAGATATTCCTACTGCTTTACGTGGTGGTGTTACTTATAATATTGATGGTTTTTCTAGTCCTCCAGTAGCTTCTACACCTAACACAGGAAGCTTTAAAGATTTAGCTGAGGCCATTACCCATTTAAATTCTTATGGTATTTCAGGAAATCAAAACAATGTAACACTTCGTATTTCTTCAGGTTATGCAAGAGAAACAGCTTGGATTCCAGCAATCATTGATTATCCAGGATCTGATCCTTCATTGAATGTAGTAATCAGACCTAATGTTGGTGTTGTAGATACTATTTGGGCGCCAAATACTCAAAACATGGCTAACACCTCTATTTTAAGATTTATGGGTGCCAAAAATGTAATAGTTGATGGTTTAACTAGTACTGGACCAAATGTTAGAAACTTAACATTTATGTTTAGAGGCCAATCAGTAACAAATAATGCACGTGTTATTGGTATAGTTCCTACAGATGTTCCTTGTCAGAATATTACTATTAAAAATGTAAACATTTTAGGTAATACTTCAACAACAGCTATTAATACACATGCAGGTATTTATTATGGTTTCCCTATAACAAATACTATTCCTGCTGGAAACGATACCATTAGAACCATAGCAAACATCAATATTAACTTGAATAATAATTTAATTCAAGGTGTAAGAAGTGGTATTGTTGTTTTAGGTTCATCGGCAAATCCTGCAGCCACTGCGCCAGATTTTAAAGGTACAGCATTAGGTGTTCCTTCATTTAGAATTGCTAATTTAAAAATGGTTGGTAATATTATTGGTGGTTCTACTGCTCCAAATGGTAGTTTACCAACTACATTTATTGGTGGTGCAAATAACCAAGCAGGTATTTATGTTCAAGGTGTTGAAGCTACTTTAATTGATTCAAATATTGTTAGAAATACTTTACCAACTACGTCTTTATCTTCTGGTTTTAGAGGAATTGAAGTTGCTGAAGTTTCTGCTAAATATCCAAATTTTGATGTAACAGTTTCTAAAAACTTTATTTATAATTTAGTTACTGCTTCTGGTCAAAGTGCAATTGGAATAAGAACTTATTTTACTGCACCTAATGGAGCAAGAAGTTATTTCTTTGCAAATAATTTCATTTCAAATATTTTTGCTATTGGCTCGGGTACCGGCTCACCAGCAAGTTTATTAAATCCAACGGGTATTTTAATAGATGCAGCTACTGCTAATACATATACATCTGCCGATTTAGTTACCATGTCGAATAATACGATCAACATGAGTGGTAATAATTTTTTATCAAATAATAGTTCTATTTCAGCTTTGTATATGGGTTCTGCAATT
>JBIILW010000018.1:0-13524 GCA_044338265.1 Bacteroidia bacterium
CTTTGCAATAATTCATCGTACAAATTGTTGTAATCATCACCATAAGAACCTTCTACATGCTCATGCATTAATTTACCTTTTTGCTTTTTAATAAATTTAATTACCTCAGCATCTATTTCAGAACTTGCTTTAACAATGGCATCGGCATGAGTAATTCCAGTAATGTATAAAGAATTGCTATCAGATTTAGCCAAAGTAGCCACTTGCTTGGTATCAATTTCGTTTAAACCAGCTTTACGGGCAAAATCTTTTCCTAAGTTTTCTTCAAACTGATTTTCAAAAACAGAGTAAACAACCTTAGCATTTCTAAACACAGGTTCGTCTTTGTAAATAGTTTTAATATACAATGGAATTAAGCTTGTCATCCAACCTTGGCAATGAATAATATCGGGCTGCCAACCTAGTTTTTTAACAGTTTCGAGCGCACCTTTACAAAAGAAAATGGTACGTTCGTCATTGTCATTATAAAAAACATTTTTATCGTTAGCAAAAACAAATTTACGGTGAAAATAATCTTCGTTATCTAAAAAATAAACCTGCATTTTAGCTTCTTGAAGCGATGCAACCTTAATTGTTAACGGGTTATCATTGTCGTCAATGGTAATATTAATACCTGATAAGCGAACAACTTCGTGAAGTTTATTCCTTCTTTCGTTAATACAACCAAATCGTGGCATTAATACACGAATTTCGTTGTTTTTTTCTTGAATTGCCTGTGGCAATCTTCTTGCTAATTCTCCAACATTGGTAACTTGCAAATAAGGTGTCATTTCAGACGAAACAAAAAGAACTTTTTTCTTGGCCATACTAATAACTTTTTTTTAAAAAAGTATGCAAATTTACGATAATGTTAATATATTGATTAATATTTGCCACAAAAAAATTGCCTAAAAAAGGCAAAACGCTGTAAATCAAAACTAAGTGATTGTATTTAAAACTATAAAAACACTACAAACTTACCTAAATACACAAAAAGGTGGTGGAAAAAGCATCGGATTTGTTCCAACAATGGGGGCATTACACCAAGGACATATTTCATTAATTCTTAAATCAAAGGCTCAAACTGACCTCACTATTTGCAGTATTTTTGTAAATCCAACTCAATTTAATAATCCTTCAGATTTAGAAAAATATCCTCGAAATGCTAGTGCCGATATGAAGCTTTTGGCTTCGGTAAAATGCGATGTGCTTTTTATGCCAAATGTTTTGGAAATGTATCCAAATGGACAAGCAAAAAACACGGAAGATTATGGCGAAATTACTCAGGCTTTAGAAGGTGAAAAACGTCCAGGCCATTTTGATGGAGTAATAACCATTGTTTCTAGGCTATTTGAAATTATTGAACCACATCAAACTTTTTTTGGACAAAAAGACTACCAACAGTGTTTAGTTGTTCAAGAATTAATTAAAAGACATTTTCCAAAAATAGCATTCAATATAGAAGCTACTGTTAGGCAAAAAGATGGATTGGCTTTAAGCAGTAGAAATGCTAGATTGAGCGAAGCGCAACAAATAGAGGCTTTAACTATTTCAAAATCGTTATTTTATATCAAGGAAAATTGGGGAAATGATTCCGTTGAAAACTTAATTGCAGCTGCAGAAAAAATAATTGAAACACAAAAAAGCTTAAAGATTGAATACTTTAAAATTTGCAATATAACCAATTTAACAACATTGAATGGCCATTCAAAAAATTACACGGAAGCTGTCATTCTAACTGCTGTTTTTTGTGGAGATATCAGGCTAATTGACAATTTAATTGTTTAAAAGTATAACAGTTTTCAAATTAATCAATCGTATTTTTGACTTAATTAATTGAAAACAAATGAAAAGAAAAAATATAAATATTTTTGCTGTACTTTTTGTTATAATTATTCAAGGTTGCGGCAATAATAATGCTCCAAAAACTGAAGCAATTAAACCAGAAATATACGGTAATTGGCTATTAGAAAGCTTATTAAATTATACTGATTCCACCAAAAATATCATTGGTCACAAACAGTTTTTTTGTTCCGAAATTATTATCAAACCCCATTCTGATAGTGTAACCATTGTTAATGGTGATTATGAATATTGGAACACAAAATGTGATAGTATTTCTGAAACTGAAATTTCATTGCAACACCTTTCACATATGCCTCATAGCAATTTGTATTTAACTCCCGAAAACAAATTAATGTATTATGATTCGGCCGCTGAAAAAACTTTTTATTTTATTAAGGTCGTAAATAATCCAATAGTAAAAGCAAACGTGCATTTACCCTCCATGAAATATGAAATTAACAAAAGACTCTTTGAACACACTTTTATAGATTTGGAAACAAAAAAGAAAATTTCATTTTCAGCCCTTAACGAAGTAAAAGGCGACAAGGAATATAAAAACTATCAAACTTTTATAAACAATGAAACTGCTGATAAAAGTGAAGAAAATTTAATGGAATTTAGCAGTCCTAAAACTAAAAAAAATAAAATTACTATTTGGGAATTTAATCAGGATACACTTAGAATTTACACGACTATCAATACCGAATGTAAGGAATGTAAGCCATTTTATGAACGCGGAGTAATTTGGAAAACTTTGGTAAAACAGTAAAATACAAGAAATGATTGACGAAAAACTAAATCCTTGGAAAACCAAAAGTATAAAAACTACTTACGAGAATAATTGGATAGAAGTAGAACACCATGAAATAATTAACCCAAATGGCAATGATGGAATTTATGGAAAAGTTCATTTTAAAAACCTGGCCATTGGCATCATTCCATTAGATGAAAATAACAATACTTGGTTGGTTGGTCAATACAGGTACCCCATTAACAAATACAGTTGGGAAATTCCCGAAGGTGGAGGAACATTAGGTGTTGCACCTATTGAAAGTGCAAAGCGCGAACTTTTAGAAGAATGTGGTTTGGAAGCTGCCGAATGGACAGAAATATTGCAAATGCATTTGAGCAATTCTGTAAGCGATGAATTAGCCATTATTTATGTAGCAAAAAACTTAACTCAAAAACAAGCAGAGCCTGAAGATACCGAACAATTACAGTTGAAGAAATTACCTTTTGTCGAAGCTTTTGAAATGGTAATGAATGGCACTATTACAGATAGCATGAGCGTAGCTGCCATTATGAAATTAAAGTTGATGGGAATTTAGGAGGCTATCTTTTTTAAACTTCAATAGTTGAAATAGTCCAAGTTATTTTAACCATTTAGACAATAATTGTTTTGATTCATCTTTATTTTTTACTAAACCATTTTCTGAATCTTTTAAACCCTTTTGAAATTTTTCTATAAAAATTAAATGATCTATTACCTGATCAAATGTTAAATATATGTCATGCAGCGCATCTCCTTTATTTGGCAGACAATATTCCGTTAACTAAGTTGGTTGCCTTGGGAAGGATACCGCTTGAGCGGTACTTCTGAATGACTTAATTATTTTAAACTGATTTATAATTTACAATCTAATGTGGTTTAGTTAGTTTTTTTATTCAACTACTTCGTAATTGGTATTATTTTTAATCACAAAATCCCCGAATTTTATTCGGGGCTATTCAAATTAAACCCCTTTGGGGTTTTGAGCGAATATTAACAATCCTGAAAGGATTGAATGTTAATAGCCCTGCATGAAATGCAGGGTATGAAATCGATAAAAGTAATCACGACCCTGAAAGGGTCGAAATTCCATAATTAAACTACATTGATTTACAAAGTCAAGCTCAACATATAATCATCACATAGTCTTTCACCTAGCTGAAAGGTGCGAATGTCAAAGGTTTTAAAGCCCATTTTATTATAAAATTTCAAAGCTTTATGGTTTTCTTGCCAAACTCCTAAATAGATGTTTTGATAATTTTGTTGCTTACAATAATCAATGGTAAATTGCATTAATTCCTGTGCAATGCCTTTTCCATGAAACTGTTTTCGAACATATATTTTTTCAATTTCAGCGCTTCTTCCCTCCAATTTTGAGTTGGTTTGATTCAATAAAAGTTTTACATACCCAATGTCTCCGGTTTCATTATAAGCCAAAAAATAAACTATGTTTTTATCGTTTAAATTGATTGCGAGTTTTTCAATGGTATAAGTATTTGCAATATAGGCTTGCATATCCGACTCAGAATTTTCGTCTTTGTAGGAATCGTAAAAAGTGCTTGCTCCTATTTGAGCTAAAACAGCGCGGTGTTTTTGTGAACAAATGACAATATTTGAAAGCATAATTGCGTTAGTTATTAAACTTTTACAATGATAGAATTTTAGTTTAATTTTAAAAAAAGAATTAATGCTAAAATGCTTTACTTTGCAGCTATGGCATTTTACCCAAAAAGCAATCCAAAACCTATTGATACCACTCAGTTAATATATGGCCAACATGCAATTTTAGAAGCGTTATTGGCAGCAAAAGATATTAATAAAGTGATTGTTCAGCAAACTGCAAAAAGCGAAATCATTAACGAAATTCTAAAAAAATGTAAGCAACAGGATATTCCTATTCAGTATGCGCCAAAGGAAAAATTTGCTTTTCTTCAACAAAAAAACCACCAAGGAGTAATGGCATATTTGTCGCCAATAGCTTTTCAAAAAATTGAAGACATTATTCCTCAATTATTTGATGAAGGCAAAACTCCTTTTATACTTATTTTAGATAGAATTACCGATGTAAGAAATTTGGGAGCCATTGCTCGTTCGGCATATTGCGCGGGAGTTCACGCCATTGTAATTCCAGCAGCTGATAATGCGCCAATTAATGAAGATGCAGTAAAAACTTCAGCTGGAGCGTTGATGCATATTCCTATTTGCCGCGAAAAAAATTACAAAACTGTTTTGGAGTTATTGAATCAAAGTGGGGTTTTAACCATTGCTTGTACCGAAAAAGCGAAGAAGAATTTTCATGAAATAGATTTAACAGTTCCTGTTGCCATTATTATGGGAAATGAAGAAACAGGAATTAGTCCAGAAATACTGAAAAAATGCGAAGAAATGGCTAAAATTCCTTTGGAATTAGGCGTTCAATCATTGAATGTAAGTGTAGCTGCAGGAATAGCAGTATACGAAACCGTAAGACAAAGGATTAGTTGAAGGATTTTCATTGATAGTTAGAGATTGCTTCTCATGCTATCGCATGATCGCAATGACGTGAACACTATCGTCTATCAACTGACAACTATCAACCATCAACTACTTAAAAAGTAATCCATTTTGCCAAAGGGAACAAAAATCCATGGTAATGGCTACCGAAAAATGAATGGCAACGCCTAACCAAATGCTGTTACTTTTTAAACTTAACACACCTAAAACTACCCCAGCAATTATGGCTGCAAGGGTTTCGGGCAAGGGTTTTCCAAAATGTATCATGCAATAAGGAATGGTCATGACTAAAATGGAATAAAATCCAAAACGTTTTTTATTGCCATGCAACATGAAGCCACGAAAGAAAAATTCGATGGCAAAAAACTGTAATAAATAAAGCAATTCCCAACATAAAAACCTTGGGTAGTAACCTTCGCCTTCTTGTATTTTATAAAACGGATATTTGTGCTGAAAGCTTTCGGTAAATGAAACTGCAAAAACAATTGGAATCATGATACCAATTAAGAGCAAATAGATTTTATAATCTTTAATAGCGCCTTTTATTCCAAGCCCATAATTGGAAAATTTGTCTTTAAAAACAAACTTTATAATGAGCAAAGGAATGATGCCATAAAACACCACAATATTTCCAGCCCAAATGCTTAAATCGAAAAGTCTATCTTTAATAAAATCGGCATATGAATCGGCTAAATGATGCAAACCAACATGGTGAAGAAAGTCGAACATGAATTCTCTTTTACTAAAGTATTCATCTAAAGTAATGCAAATAGCAGCGCTAATACAAACAATAAAAGCTTGAAACTTGATGGTTTCAACTTTGTTGGTTTCAGTATCATTATAAACTTTATTTACTAAAGTTTTTATCATATCTAACTTGTTCTTATAAGGAAAAAAATGGCTGATAAGAAAATTACAAGTTCGAGGCTTGCGTAGCTAGAAAAATGGGAGTTTGCTTTTCGCAAATGACCATTTATATAGCAAGCATAACGAAGAAATTGGGATTTTATTGCAGACATTAGTTGGTAAATAGTAAGTAAAAATATACTGCTGGAACTGCTAAAAACAATCCGTCAAATCTATCCATTACACCACCGTGACCAGGTAATAAACTACCCGAATCTTTTACATCAATATTGCGTTTTAGGAGCGATTCGGTTAAGTCGCCAAAGGTGCCAAAAACCAAAGTGATTAAGCCAACTATCACCCATTCGTGTAAGTCTAAAATATCGAAATAATCGAATTGCGAAAGCACAAAAGCAACAATAATTACCAAGGCAGCGCCACCAAAACTTCCTTCCCAAGTTTTTTTAGGACTAATGCGTTCAAATAATTTGCGTTTGCCAAATTTTCGTCCCACCAAATAAGCGCCAGTATCGCAAGTCCAAAGCATAATAAAAAATCCAATTGGCAAAGCACCATCGTAAGTTAAGCTGCTAAATCGTCCAAAATCGGCTAACATACTTAAGGGAAAACAGATGTAAATAATTCCTAAAACTTGGTAAGCCAAAGTATCGAATTCGCGTTTAGTTTTTTCAAAAAGTTTTATAATGATCATGAGCAAAAACACAGGAATTAAATGGTAAAACCAACCATAATCCCAATCGTTTCTGATGATTAAAGCAAACATAATATTGATAATGCTTCCAGCAATTACGCCCAAATATTGTTCTATCCAATTTTTGTCTGGGAGCATTAATTGATAAAATTCACGCAAGCATAAAAAGTTAATTGCGAACAGTAAAATATAAAACGACCATTCGTTTAAAACGGTAGAAAGTACAATGGTGAGTACAAAAAAGATTCCTGTAATGGTTCGTTGCCAAAAATTACTCATGTATAAAAATTTATCCGTTAAAAATTATTTTTTTCAATTAAATGTAAAGCTGCTACCGCATTTTCTTTGTGGCAATATATTTCTACTTTGCCAAATGCACCTGCATAGCTGCTGTCGGTTTTATCAATTTCAGATGCTTCAATTTCATTATCGGCCAAAAAAGCAATTATGTTTTGAGCAGTAAATACGCTGTTTACCTCAGTAACTTTTACCCAATCTATCATTTTGTGTTATTTATAAATATTTGTTTAAATTTTAGTTTGCTCATAGCAAAAAGTATCAAAACAATTGAAATTGCTGCTACCAATGTAACAATGATTGGAAAGGTATAATCATCATTTAAAAAAGCAATATCAGGATGTTTTTGAGCAATAAAATATGCTACAATGGTAATGCAATTATTTAAAAAATGCCCAACAATACTTACCCAAATATTGCCACTATAAGCAAAAGCGTAGCCTAATACCAAACCAAACATAAACCTTGGCAAAAATCCAAAATAATCGCCATGAATAGCGCTGAAAATAATGGCTGTAAAAATGACCGAAACATGCACATTGTAAAAACACATTTTTACAAAATTTTGTAGGCAAGCTCTAAAAAATATTTCTTCTGTAATTGCTGGAATTACAGCAACAATTAAAATGTTAAACAATAACTGAGGAATGGTATTGGCGTTTACAAATATTTCCATTTGAAGTTTTGCAAAAGCTTCATCGCCCCGTAAAAATGTTTCAAAATCTTGATAGTTTTCCGGGAAATGTAAGTTTAGGTTGAACTGCATTAACCAAGAAGAAACAGGAATAGCCAAAATAATTAATAGGATTATAAATAAATAATTATAAATTTTTGTGGGACTCTGTAATTGTAGAAATTGAATGGGGTTTTGATAAATTGCTTTGCAAAATAAAAATGCAGGAACCACAAATATGGCCATTGAAATCAATGCTTGGTTTAACTTTAAAGCCATTACACCTTGCGGGTTAGCTTTTGAGTGATAAATAATTTCGTTGAATGAATTTTGTAAATCTATGCCAAAAAACATTTTAGTAATGGCAATGCCCAAAACTCCACCAATCACATAAAAGGTTATAACCATTCCTATTAAAATAAGAAAATTCCATAAAAAGTACAGGATTGGATGCGATGAAAAGGTGGGTATCTTAAACATTTTACTATTTTTGTGGGCGCAATATAATTTTAAAATAAATAATTGGTAAAAATAGGAAAAATAGAATTAGGCGATTTTCCACTTTTGCTTGCACCTATGGAAGATGTAAGTGATCCGCCTTTTAGAGCAGTTTGTAAGGACAATGGAGCTGATTTAATGTACACAGAGTTCATTTCATCGGAAGGGCTCATTAGAGATGCCATAAAAAGCAGAAAAAAATTAGACATTTTTGAGTACGAACGTCCGGTTGGTATTCAAATATTTGGTGGCGATGAAGAAGCCATGGCTTTGGCCACTCAAATAGTTGATACCATTAATCCTGATTTGGTAGATATCAATTTTGGTTGTCCAGTAAAAAAAGTAGTTTGCAAAGGAGCTGGTGCGGGAGTTTTAAAAAATTTAGAACTCATGGTTCGATTAACAGAAGCTGTGGTAAAATCTACTAAACTTCCTGTAACAGTTAAAACCCGTTTGGGTTGGGACGAAAATTCACAAAATGTAGAAGAGGTTGCAGAACGATTACAGGATGTTGGTATCAGTGCATTAAGTATTCACGGACGAACACGAGCGCAAATGTATAAAGGCGAAGCCGATTGGACTTTAATTGGGAAAATAAAAAATAACCCTAGAATTCATATTCCAATTTTTGGAAATGGCGATATAGATTCGCCACAAAAAGCAGTAGAATATAAAAACCGTTATGGAGTAGATGGCGTAATGATAGGCCGCGCTGCTATTGGTTATCCGTGGATTTTTAATGAAATAAAACATTATATAAAAACAGGCGAAATGCTTGGTGCACCCACCATTCAACAACGCGTAGAAGTTTGTAAAAAACATTTGCAAAAAAGTGTAGAATGGAAAGGCGAAGGAGTTGGAAAGCTTGAAATGCGAAGACATTATACTTCATATTTTAAAGGCTTAAACCATTTTAAAGAATATAGAACCAAATTAGTTACCACCAATCATTTGGATGATTTGTACGCAATCATTGAAGAAATTGAAGAAAAGTATAGTTTAGAGGCTGTAATAAATTAACTATTTCCCAAAAATTCATCTGTCATTTTTCATAGCAAAAATGTATATTTATGTATAAAAATAATTTTATACCTCGCTAAATGTATAAAAAATAGTATACTTGTAGCGAGTTATAAATATTTATATGGCAACAAATATTGTAGGAAGAATTAATGAACAAGCTGCATTCAAAAGCATGTTAAGTGCTAAACAGTCGGATTTTGTAGCAGTTTATGGAAGAAGACGAGTAGGCAAAACTTTTTTAATTAGGGAAACTTTTAGTAATTCGTTTCAGTTCCAACTTACTGGTTTGGCTAATGCCACCATGAAACAACAGTTGGCAAATTTTCATGCTTCGCTCACTAAGTTTTATGGAAATAAAAAACAATTGCCTTTGGCAAAGAATTGGTTTGATGCTTTTCAGCAACTAATAGCGTTACTTGAAAAATCAAAATCAACTAAAAAGAAAGTTATTTTTTTAGATGAACTTCCTTGGCTCGATACTTCCAAATCAAATTTTATAACAGCACTTGAACATTTTTGGAACAGTTGGGCTTCGGCCCGAAAAGACATATTGTTAATTGTTTGCGGTTCGGCTGCCTCTTGGATGTTAAATAAACTAATTAACAATAAAGGTGGTTTACATAATAGAGTTACTCATAAAATAAAGCTAGAGCCTTTTACTTTAGCAGAGTGTGAAGCATATTTAAAAGTAAAAAACATTAAATGGAATAAACATCAAATAGTAGAAAACTATATGGTAATGGGCGGTATTCCTTTTTACATGAGTGCTTTAAAACCGGGCATGAGTGCGGCCCAAAGTATTAACGAATTATGTTTTACCGAAAATGGCTTATTAAATAATGAGTTCAATAATCTTTATGCCTCACTTTTTAAAAATGCCAATAACCATGTTTTAGTGGTGGAAGCGTTAAGTAAAAAAGCAAAAGGACTTACACGAGAAGAAATTATTAAAACTGCAAACTTACCAAATGGTGGCGGAGTTACAAAGGTGCTTGAGGAACTTGAAGCCAGTGGTTTTATAAGGAAATATTTGCCATTTGAAAAAAATGCTAAAGAAGCCTTGTTTCAGTTAATTGATTTCTATACGCTTTTCTATTTTAAATTTATTAAGCAATTAAAAGGCACTGATGAAAATTATTGGCTTAGTATTCAAGACACTCCTACTCATAGAGTTTGGGCTGGGTATGCTTTTGAACAACTGTGTTTGGCCCATTTACCACAAATAAAAAAAGCACTTGGAATAGGTGGCATACAAACTAAAGTGGCTACATGGCGAACTAAGCAAGCAAATGATGGAGCTCAAATAGATTTGCTCATAGAAAGAAAAGACCAAATTATAAACTTATGTGAAATGAAATTTTCCATCAATGAGTTTGTTATTGATAAAAAATATGCCGCAAATTTGCGCAATAAAATAGGTGCATTTAAGCAAGAAACTAAAACCAAATATGCAGTTCACCTATGCATGATTACTAGCAATGGCGTTAAAAAAAACGAATATGCCACAGAACTTATCCAAAACTACATTACGCTAGATTTATTGTTTAAAAATATTTAATAAAATTTATACCTCGCTGAATGTATGTTTTTTTATATAGATTTAGCGAGGTATAAACTTACTTTTATACGTATAATTGAAATTTTTTCACTAAAAAAATACTAAATGTTTTTTAGCCTTTGCTTAGTTCTTAAATTTTTCCTAAATATTTTATGCTAGCAACTTTTACACATTATTTCACTCAAAACAAACAATTTTCAATTCTTATATTTTGCTATTGCGCTATAATGCATTTTCTATTATGTTTGCCTTTTAAGCATTTTTAGTAAAATCAAATAAGAAAACTATATCGCAACAATGAATAAATACAAATTAAGCAACAATGTACTCGGTTGGGCTACATTTATCATTTCCATTATTACTTACACACTTACGCTAGAACCTACAGTTAGTTTTTGGGATTGTGGTGAGTTTATTTCCGCTTCTTATCGTTTGCAAATTTGCCATCCACCGGGAGCTCCTTTGTTCTTAATGATTGGTCGTGTGTTCTCACTTTTTGCATCCGATGCTAGTAAAGTGGCTTTCATGGTGAACATGGTTTCGGCAATGACAAGTGCTTTATGTGTAATGTTTACCTTTTGGACTATTACTCATTTGGGTAAAAAAATAGTTAATAAAAATGGCGGTGAACTTTCATTTCAACAAATTTTTGCCATTATGGGTGCTGGATTAGTTGGAGCATTAGTTTTAACTTTTAGCGATACTTTTTGGTTTTCGGCTGTTGAAGCGGAGGTTTACGCTTCATCAAGTTTCTTTACAACATTAACTTTTTGGTGTATTTTAAAATGGGAAGACAATGCAAACGAAAAAGGTGCTGACCGTTGGATAGTACTTATTGCTTATTTAATTGGATTAGCAATTGGAGTCCATTTGTTAAACTTATTGGTTATTCCTGCCATTGTTTATGTATATTATTTCAAAAAGAATACCTACACATTACCAGGATTTTTAAAGGCTACTGCCGTTGCGGTTTTAGCAATTGGATTTGTACAATTTGGAATCATCCCAGGCTTACCAACCTTAGCAACTAAGTTAGATTTCTTTGCAGTAAATTCATTAGGTATGAGCACCAATTCAGGAGCAATCATGCTAATTGCAATCATGATAGCTTTAATGGCTGCACTTTTACATTATACTCAAACTGCAGTAAAAACTGGCTTATACGTTGCCATCGCTTGCTATGCAGCATTATTTTTAGTTTCGTTAAATATTAACTTTTCAACGGGTAGTTTTATTGGTTGGGTTTTATTAACTGGCTTATTGTATTTTGTTTTCTTTTATAGTAAAATATCAAATGCTGTAAAAAATATTTTAGTATTATCGTTTTCATTCATTGTAATTGGTTTTTCAAGCTACGCAATGATTATCATTCGTTCTTTAGGGAATCCACCAATTGACATGAACGATCCTGATCAACCATTTGCTTTACTTTCATACATTAACCGTGAGCAGTATGGAGATAATCCATTATTATATGGTCAGTATTTTTATGCTCGCCCAATTGATACCAAATCGAAAGGTATGAATTACCGCAGGGTAACTGATGCTAACGGAAAAGAAAGTTATGCAGAAGCTGGCGAAAAATTAGAACGTGTTTACGATCCGAAAGATTGTACTATTTTACCACGTATGTGGGCCGATAGAGCTGATTATATTCAGGCTTATCGCAGTTGGGAAAATATGCCAGGAGAGAAAAAAGCTACTTTTGGTAAAAATATTGATTTCCTTTTATCATACCAATTAGGATTTATGTATTGGCGTTATTTCTTCTGGAATTTTGTTGGACGTCAAAACGATGAGCAAGGTTATGGCGATGCTACCAAAGGAAATTGGATTTCAGGAATAACCTTTTTAGACGAATGGCGCTTAGGTCCGCAAAAAGACATTCCAGCCATTATTAAAGACAATAAAGCAAGAAATACTTATTATGGAATTCCATTAATTTTAGGAATACTTGGTTTGGTATTTCATTTTAAAAAGAACAAAGAAGATGCAACCGTAGTTTCTACCTTGTTTTTATTTACTGGATTTTTCATTATTTTATATTTGAATTTCCCCGCACATCAGCCGCGTGAACGAGATTATGCTTATGTAGGATCTTACCAAACATTTATTATTTGGATAGGCTTAGGCGTATTAGCAATTATTGATTTCTTGTCAAAGAAAATGAATGCATTGGCTGCTACCGCAATAACAACTATAGTTTGTTTATTAGGCGCACCCATATTAATGGCAGAACAAAACTGGGATGACCATAACCGTTCTAACCGTTTAACAGCATTGCATTTTGCTGAAGATTATTTAAATTCTTGTGCTAAAGATGCTATTTTATTTACCAATGGCGACAACGACACTTACCCGCTTTGGTATGCTCAAAACGTAGAAAATATTAGAAGTGATATTAGAATTATTAATTTAAGTTTACTAGGAACTGATTGGTATGCTGATGGCTTAAGACGCCCTGCATACGATGGAAAGCCAGTAGAATTTAGTTGGACTCCTGAAACTTATGCTGCTGAAAAACGCAATTATGTAGTGTTTTATGAAAATCCTAATTTGGGTTTAAACAAAACTGATTATTATGATTTGAGTAAATTAATGGCTTTCATGGGCGATGACAATAAAAATAGTCAAGTTCAATTACAAGGTGGTGATTATGTAAATTATTATCCAACCAAACGTTTCAGTGTAAAAATTGATAAAGCTGCTTGTTTAAAAAATGGTGTGGTTCAACCTGAAGATGCTCCTTACATGGTAGATAGTATTAAGTTTGAAATTAGCAATGCTAATAACATGATGAAGCCTGATTTATTAACACTTGACATTGTTGC
>JBIILW010000243.1:0-3763 GCA_044338265.1 Bacteroidia bacterium
AAATCGAAATCCAAAAAAGGTAGCTTTACTCCCGTTAGAACCTGAAAATGAATATTTACCATAAAGATCATTGAATGAATATGGCAAACCATTTTCGGGATCAGCATTTTTATATAAAATTGGAGCGGTTTTATCTAAATAAGATGTTTTATATGATAATACATAGGATGAAGATCCACCTCCATCAGTAAACTTAGTAATTGGAGCTTCAATATGAAACTTAGCCGTAATGGGATTGATACTGATTTTACCACTAAAATCTTTCCTATTTCCGTCACGGGTACTAACATCTATTACCCCTGAAATTCTTCCACCATGCTGAACATTGAATCCACCAGCACTTACATCTGCTGTTTTAATTAAATCTGCATCAAAAATACTGAATAAACCAATGGAGTGAAAAGGATTATAAATGATTAAACCATCCAACATCACTTTATTCATAACCGGAGAACCACCTCTAATGTATAATTGACCACCTTGGTCACCACTAAAATTTACTCCAGGCAAAACTTGAAGGTATTGAACCAAATCGGGCTCACCACCAAAAGTTGGTAAACGTGCTAAATCTTTTTGTGTAATGACATTGGTAGAAATATTTACATTTTCACGGGCTTTTTCTTTTTCCCCGCTAATCGTAACTTCATTGAGTTGGTTTTTCTTTTTTACAACGCTAAAATTTAGTTGAATGGGTTCATCAGAGTTTATTTCAATTTTATGCGTTTGAGATTCATAACCAATGTAAGCAAAGCGAACGGTATAATTACCATAAGGAATTTTTGTAATCACATAAATGCCATTATTGTCGGTTTGAACAATGGTATTTGTTAATTCTAAAATTTTAATATTAGAAGAAATAATAGGTTCCCCACTTTCTTTGTCTACTACAACTCCCTTAATTCTACCGAATTGTGCAAATAATTGAAAGCTTAAAAATAATGATATAATTGTTAGTGTATATTGTTTTTTCATTTGATAAAAAGTGTGGCGAATATAAAACTATCTACCAATGCAAAAAGTCATTTATTCATAATATTAATATTGTTGCTAAATTTGTAAAATAAAGAAAACTAAAATTAATGAAAAAAAGCTTTCAAAATGTAGTCATATTATTTGCCTTAATGGTTGTATTTACTTCATGTGGTGATGGTTGGAAAAAATATATTCCATTATCAGTTGATAAGGAATTAGGAATTCAGGCTCAAAACCAATATGATTTAATGTATAAAAATCAGATTTTACCAGAAAAAGATCACCAAGAATTATACTATAAAATAAATTTAATTAAAGATAGAATCCTAAAATCGGGTAAAGTTGCGCATGCCGGTGATTTTGATTGGGAGTTAAAAATAATCAATGATTCAGTTTTAAATGCTTTTTGCTTGCCAGGTGGTAAAATTTATATTTATACCGGACTGATAAAATACTTAGACAATGAAGCACAATTAGCTGGTGTAATGGGTCATGAAATAGCCCATGCCGATAAACGACATTCCATTGATAATATGGCCAAACAATTGGGATTAGCTGCTTTAATAAATTTAGTTATTGGCGATGCAGGAGGTTTAATTGATATTGCTCAAAATTTAATTGGTTTAAAATTTAGCAGAGATAATGAGGCTCAAGCCGATGAATATGCTGTGAATTACTTATACGAAACTGCATATGATGCAAGTGAGGCAAATGGTTTTTTTAATAAATTAGAAAATGACAATCAGGAGGAAGAAATATCACCTTTTTTAAGTACACACCCAGCACCTGAAAACAGAAAAGAAAATATGTTAGCACATTGGAAATTATTAGGAGGAAAGGGTGGAGATAAAATGGAAGCTAATTACTTGAAAATTAAAGAATATTTGCCTAAAAATACTCAAGAAACATGGTAAAAATAACTTTAATACAACTAGGAAAAACACATTTCAAATTTGTGGAAGACGGATTTGCTGAGTTTTCAAAACGACTCTCGCATTATTGTAAGTTTGAAACTAAAACATTTGAATTACCTACAAAACTAAAAAGCAAAGACGAAATTCAAACAAAAAAAGCAGAAGCAGAAATTATTTTAAAACAAATAAAACCTACTGATTTTGTAATATTATTAGATGAAAATGGTAAAACTTATCCATCTATTCCATTTGCAAAATACATTGAAAATTTAAGCGTGCAAAACGGAAGCATTGTATTCATTATTGGCGGAGCATTTGGATTTGACGAAACAGTATATAACAGAGGAAATGCCAAAATTTCATTATCGGCATTCACATTTTCTCATCAATTAATCCGATTAATTTTTATAGAACAATTATACCGCTGTTTTACCATTATTAAAGGGGAACCTTATCACCATCAATAACATAAATTAGGTAAAATTTGCGTATTAATCATTAATATATAGTTGCAATTACAAATTACTTCATTTACATTTGACTATTAATTAAACAATCCCCAAAATGAAAAAAATGTTAATTTTAGCTGCATTTGCAGCAATCACTTTTGTGACTAAAGCACAATCGTCAACTCCTACAACTACTACAAACATTGCCAATGAAAGTGTAATCGTAGTTACCGATGACAAGCCAGTTAAAGCTGAAGAGAAAAAAGAAAAGAAAGCTTGTTGTTCAAAAAAAGAAACGAAAAGCTGTGATAAGAAAAGCGAAAAAAGCTGCGATAAAGATAAAAAAGACGAGAAAAAATCTTGTTGCAGTAAAAAAACTGAAAAAGCTGAACCTAAAACAGAAGAAGCTAAGTAGTTTTTTAACTATTATTCAATAAAAAAGCCCAATTTGAAATTTCAAATTGGGCTTTTTTATTTTTAATTAAAATTATTGTTTTGGAGCTTCTACTGGCTTTACATCACCTTTGATGTAAAGAATAACGTTTGATTTTTTACCATTGCTCATTACTGTTACTGTTTTGTTAAAAGCCCCAGGCGATGCTGCATTGTATGTAGCTTTTACATAACCTTTTCCACCTGCTTTAATGGGTTCTTTTGTCCATTCTGGAGTAGTACAACCGCAACCTGCTGCAGCATTTGTAATAATTAATGGCTCTTTTCCTGAATTTTTAAATACAAAAGTATAAGATGCGGGAACTCCTTGTGGAATTGATCCAAATTCGTGTGTTTCCTTTTCAAACAAAATGTCTGCTTGGTTTGGATTTTCAACTGCGGCAGGAACTGTTCCAGGAGTTGTTGAAGTTTGAGCTTTAGCGTTAAAACTAATAAATGTTGCTATTGCAACAGCTGCTGTGATGATTAACTTTTTCATTTTTGTTTATTTGTTTGTTTTTTATAATTTATGTTTTGACGATTACAAATGTTATACCAAGTTTTTTAAAACCATTTCAAAGATAAGAATTTTTAAATAACTAGTGCTTAAAAATTTCTTAACTTTTGCAATAATTCTGTTTTTTTACAATTCAATTTGTGGCTAATTTGTTTTTACTGAACAATAAAATTGCGCCTGCAATTAATAAAAATATTGCCATAATTACATAAGCAAAAATAATATTATTACTTATTGAAAAAAATGATTGTGAAAACATGAAAATAAAAATGCTCCGTGTTAGTACATTGATTAAATTAAAAATACTTCCTACCCTACCCATTAAATTATTTGGAATTATTTTAAACATATAAGTGAGTCGTAAAACCCTAATTCCAGCATTGCAAAAACCTAAAATAATACTTACGATATATATTACTAAAACACTTTTACTAATGGCTGCAGCAATAAAAATAAATGCAACTACAAATGTTAATATA
>JBIILW010000245.1:0-3756 GCA_044338265.1 Bacteroidia bacterium
AAAGCAATGCAAAATATAACCAAAGCATAATAGAAACACCAATTCCCTTCGATTTGTCATGCGTAATTGCGCAAGCTAAAAAAGCAATGGCAATAAATATAATACTAACTATACAGCCAACGCTTATCATGCTCAATGCAATGTTTAATGGTGCAAATAATAACAACGGAATACCCACTCCAACTACAAAAGCCAATATTTGCGAAATGCTTAAACCAATAAATAAACTGGTCCAAATTTTGTTTCTTTTTACCGGCTGACTTACCATTAAGTCAATAAATTCGGAACTATTGTAAATATAAATAGTGGAGAAAATGATGCTTACCAATGGAACGATGAGCAGCATAATATTTAACAAAGTCAAAACACCTTTGGTAGCATTGTCTTCTAAGCCAAAAACACTCCAGCTAAATATTGCTAAAAGTAAAGTATAACCCAAAATGGTTCTGTTCTTTATCATGTCGAGTACTACAAATTTTATCAATCTATTCATGTGCGGTAGCTTTTAAAATATGAGTAATTGCCTTGGCAATAGATGGCATTTGAGTATCGGTTTTTAATTCTTCGGTGTTTTTATGAAACTTAATTTTTCCATCTTGCATAAAAACCACTTGCGTTACCAACTCATCTAGCTCACTTAGTAAATGCGAAGTAATAATAATGAGTTTGCCTTTTTGTTTTTCCTTAATAATTTTCTCCTTTAGTATTTCAGCTGCTAATGGATCTAAACCTGCTGTTGGTTCGTCTAAAATCAATACATCGGGGTTAAATAAAAATGCAATGGTTGCACTTATTTTTTGAGTAGTTCCGCCCGAAAGCGTTCTCATTTTTTTATTAAGCAGGTCCTTTATTTTGTATAAATCCAATAATTCTTCATCTAATTGGCTGTTGTAATTTCTAATATTTTTTATCATATCAATTACTTGCCCAATGCTCATGTTTTCGGGATAGCGGCCTATTTGCGGCATGTAACCAATATTGTTTCTGTATAAAAATTCGTTTTTTATGGAAACATCATTGAATAATATTTGGCCAGCATTGGGAACCACCATTCCTAAAATACTTTTTATTAAAGTAGTTTTTCCGCATCCATTTGGGCCAATTAATGCAATGCATTCACCTTTTTTAAATTGAGCCGAAGCCCCATCTAAAACTGTTAGTTTACCAAATTTTTTTGAAATATTTTGAATGCTTATCATAGTAAAATTGGGTGCATTAAAGGTTGCTCATCTATAAAATTAGTAGGTGTTAAACTTGGAATTACCTTTTCCGATTTGTCTAATAGCATGGAAAAAAAACTTTGGTACAACAACATCACAGATGCATTATTTTCAACAATAATAGAAAATAAACTTAAAGGATGGTAGGCCACATCGCCAATATTGTCCTTATTTAAATCATAGCCTTCGTATTTGTCCCAATAGTTTTTGTTAAACACGTTCAATACCAAAGAACCATTGGTGCTTACATCGAAAGTATTGTTTTTAAAATTGTTATTGATGATGTTATTTTCCATGCAACTGGCTTGAATTTTCATTCCCCAACCGTTGTTGCTAAAACTATTATTTTCCACTTTTATTCGGCTAGTTCCTTCCATATAAATTCCCGAAGTGTTCGATATAAAACGGTTATTGAAAATATAACTATCCGATATTTCTTTTAGCAATAAACCATAAGCTGCATCGCCCCAGTTATCGATAAAATAATTGTTAAACATTTTTACGTTTTTTGTAAACATTACCGATACGCCAGCGCCATTGTTTTTAAATATATTGCCAATATATGCATCATCGTTCGAGAACATAAAATGCAAGCCATAACGAATGTTTTTATACGAAATGTTTCGCCAAATAATGGAACCTTTCACAAACTCAAAATAGATACCATCTCTGTGGCCAGTTATTTTATTTCCAGTAATTTGCAGGCTATCGCTTTTCCAACAATGAATGCCATTTCCTATTTGCTGTTCTTCCACTCCAAATGCTTCAATTTTATTGTTTTTAATTATACAATGTTGGCCATATTGAATATAAATGCCAAAAAAATTGTCGGAAAGTGTATTGTTTATAATGTTTACATGGTGCGAATCATATACCTTTATTCCGCCTGGATCATCGAGCGTAGCATAGCCCGAATGTTGAACTACTAATCCATCAATGGTAGTGTAATTCGATTTTACTGAAATGATTTCATACTTCTTATCTCCATCTAAAATAGGTTTGTTAATTCCTTTTATGTACAGCGATTTATCAATTATAATATTTCCTTCTTTGTACAAACCTTCATGTATCTTTATGGTATCGAAAGCTACAGATGCTTTAATGGCTTGGTGAATAGTTTTATACTGTTTGTTCTGTCCAACTGATAAGGTTTTACCACTGGCTATAAACGCAAAAACAACACTAAATAAACTTAGCATTGTTTGCTTTTTGGTTTTATTAATTACTAGTTTAATTCTTCCCATGAAACTTTTGTTGCAGCATGTTTTTGTAAAAACTCATCTGCTTCTGTTTGCTTTGAAAATGCAATGATGTTGCCGCCCATTGGGCTTTTTATTTCTTCGTTTTTAAACAAAATTGCTTCGCTTACTTTTAAATATTTTGTTGGATTGTTAAAGTCGGCTATATAAAAATTTGCTATTGAAAAAGTACTGTTTTCACTTTTAAATCTCACCATGCAACTGATGTCGTCAAAGTAATAAACCCTGCCTTTATCGGTTGCACATTGTGCAATAAATTTTTCGTTAGCAATGGTCATTTTACAAAAATCGCAATTGGTATTGTTTAATTTTGGTTGTTTTGGTCCATCTGGTGTGCAAGAAGTTAACATAGAAATTAAGCCAAATACTACTAATGGAACAACTTTTTTTGTAAATTTTTTAGCCCAAAATTTTGTTCCCATTACAAATACGGTAAGCATGAATAAACCTGCTACTATAAAAAACCATCCACCAATATCAGGCGTTGAAAATGCGCCAAAGTTCAATAATTGTTTATAACCAATCAATGGTGGTTGATACGCCATTCCAGGAACTATAATGGCAGCATTAGGATCTAAGTTATGTCCGTAATTATAATTCCACCTGTAAAAATCAATCATGGCTATAATACCAAAAGTTACAAACGAAAAGAATAAAATATTAGCAATTTTTTTGTTTGCAAGCATTGCTGCAAGCAAAGAAAATGCTGCAAAAAAACCAATGATATAAGGCAAAATGGTAAACTCAATAAAGTTTTCGGCATGTAAAGTTTGCATACCAATATAATGGTTCAAACCATTTATTATATCTACGTTTCCACCTAATTTATTGGCATAAATTAATAGATTTAAGCCTTCAGGATATTGCGGTGCTTCTAATTCTATGCGCCAAATGGCAACAAAAATAGATGAACCTAAAAGTATGGCTGCTGCTAATAAAAGCACGCGCGATAATGTTGTTAATTTCATGGTAATTGAAAAATTGAATGACTGGTAAATAAAAGAGGCTGTCTCAAAAGGGCAGCCTCTTCACATTTTGTCATATTGAGCGAAGTCGAAAAATGTTGAAAACGAAAATATAAGGTTCTCGACTTCGCTCGAACTGACTAGAAAATAAGGGCTTTTGAAAGAGCCTTTATAAATTATTATTTAGCACCTAAACTAAAGCTAATAGGAACTTTACTGGAAGCCGGAGATACACGAACATATCCTTGCATTTCTTGGTGTAAAGCACTACAGAAATCGGTACAATAAATGGGTAAAATACCAACTTTGGTA
>JBIILW010000246.1:0-3751 GCA_044338265.1 Bacteroidia bacterium
TGCCATGGTATTTTTATAAAATATATCGGCATAGCCGCCCAATGAAACTACCCCTTCTTGAATTCTAGCTCCACCACTATCATTTAAGCCAATTAAAGGCGCACCATTTTTCATGGCTAAGTCCATTAGTTTACAAATTTTTTCCGCATGAGTTTCTGAAAGCGAACCACCAAAAACAGTAAAGTCCTGCGAAAAAGCATACACTAATCTACCATTTATATTTCCATATCCAGTAATTACACCATCGCCTAAAAACTGTTGTTTTTCCATTCCAAAATCTTTAGAACGATGTGTTACAAAAGCACCAATTTCTTCAAAACTGCCTTCATCAAATAAAAAATGAATGCGTTCTCTGGCAGTTAATTTTCCTTTTTTATGTTGCGATGCAATGCGGTCAACTCCACCACCTAAAAGTGATTGGTCGCGTAATTCTTGTAATTGTTTACGTTTATTCATGATTATTATTAAAAGTGCGCAAATTAGCAATTTACCTTTAAACCTTTTGTGATTTTATTGAACAGAAAACTCACAATTTTAGCAAAAGATAATAACGACAATTATTTCCTACAGATTTCATAGATAAATTATATTTTTTCATAACCTCAACACTTTAACACCTCAACACTTGAAAACCTCAACACCTAAACACTTCAACACCTAAACACTTCAACGCTCAAACACATCAACCTTTTCACTCAAAAGAAAAAAATACTATATTCGCCCTTGTGAGAAATCCAAATTTAGATCCTGAAGAAAGTAATTTAACCAATGTTGACAAGGAATTGGAACGTGTGTTACGTCCACGATTATTTGATGATTTTACAGGTCAGGAAAAAACAATTGAGAATTTAAAAGTATTTGTTCAAGCTGCCAAGCAACGTGGTGAATCCTTGGATCATGTGCTTTTGCATGGCCCCCCAGGTTTGGGGAAAACTACATTAAGTATCATTATAGCCAACGAATTAGGTGCTAATATAAAAACAACAAGTGGCCCGGTGTTAGAAAAAGCGGGTGACTTAGCTGGTTTATTAACTAATTTAGAAAAAGGCGATGTGCTTTTTATTGATGAAATTCATCGTTTAAGTCCAGTGGTGGAGGAGTTTTTATACTCGGCCATGGAAGATTATAAAATAGATATTATGATTGATAGCGGGCCAAATGCGCGCAGTATTCAGTTAGAAATAGAACCTTTTACTTTAATTGGTGCTACTACTCGTTCCGGATTATTAACTTCTCCATTGCGAGCTAGGTTTGGAATCAATGCTCGTTTGCAGTATTACGACAAAGCATTGATGAAAACCATTATTGAGCGCAGCTCCACCATTATGAATTCCATTATAGATGAAGAAGCTGCTTGGGAAATTGCACGTAGGAGTAGGGGAACGCCTAGAATTGGAAATGCTTTATTGCGTAGAACTCGTGATTTTGCACAAGTAAAAAGCGATGGAACAATCACTTTAGAAATTGCTCAATTTGCATTAAATGCATTGAATGTAGACAGTGAAGGATTAGATGAAATGGATACTAGGATTTTAAAAACCTTGATTGAAAAGTTCAAAGGAGGTCCAGTTGGTTTAAATACTTTGGCTACTGCCATTGGTGAAGATGGTGGAACAATAGAAGAAGTTTATGAACCTTATTTAATTCAAGAAGGATTCTTGATGCGCACCCCTCGCGGACGTGAAGCCACCGAAAAAGCTTACCAACATTTAGGATTTACACCTACTTATAAGAATAAATTGTTCTAACGAATTTTGAATTATGAAGTGTGAATTATGAATTATGAAGTATAATATATAAAGTATAAAGCTCCGACACATCGGGAAAGTATGAATTTTGACTAAGAAGTGCGAAGTTTCGAATGCGAAATAAAATGCAACTGATTTAGTAAATAATTAATAAAATTCCATTTGCTTATTGCTTATTGCCAATTCCTGCATTACATTTACTTCGCACTTTTGGCACTCCGCATTTCGCATTTTAAACGTAGCTTTCCAAGTCTCTAAATTTATTTTTTTCTATCAACTATCAACTGACAACTATCAACTATACTTACTCCTCTTCTTTAAAATATATTTTATAAAATTTCCTTCCGTCTTCTTCCACACCTTGTTCAATTAAGTTACGATTTCCATGAATATAAATATGGAAATTCTTATCTAATTTAAGTACACTTTTAAAAATTCTGGCTTGCTTTTTTACCGCCTGACTCGATATATCAAAACTGTCGGAAATATCCAATTCATTGCTCATTCGGTAAGCTTCATCAAAGGTGCGGAACGATTCTATGACGCCTTCATCTTTAAATACTGCTTGTTCAAATTCTTGCTTATCAAATGTGTCGTTTGTTTTAAAATAATCAACCGAGCGGTTCAAGTAATCTATTTGGTCGGCTTTGCTTACTTCAAACTCTTCGTTCAATTGTTTGGTTACAAAGTTTTTGGCAATATTCATAAACTCTTTGGTATGGTTATAATTATTGCTGCAAGGTTTTAATTGTAAAAAACTATCTTTCCAATATTGTGCTTCGTTACCTTTATTTCCTTTATCA
Organism: Bacteroidia bacterium; assembly: GCA_044338265.1. Lineage (GTDB taxonomy): Bacteria > Bacteroidota > Bacteroidia > UKL13-3 > UKL13-3 > JAAFJM01. Next base: position 2,552 of record JBIILW010000246.1, read on the forward strand.
ATGATACAAACTTTATAACCTTGATCGGCATTGGTATTAAATATTAAGCAACCTTTGTCCAACTTATCTATGTTAATTCCATCGTTGTAACTCACATCAAAAACGTTATTGGTTTGGTTCAATTTTAAAAAGTCGTATTTGTTTTCTGACTTAAAAATTCCAATGGCTTCCACGTCTTCATCTTCCACTTGAATATTAGCAAAATAAGCAATAAACAAATCACCACTTTTTATTTGCGGATGAGTAGAAAGTTCATATAAATGCTTTGCAATATGGATGCTATTGATATGAAAAGCACTGCCATGTTCAAACATTTGTAAAGCATAACTATAAATAGGATTTAAAGTAAAATCGTTATTACTAAAACTAAAATTATAAAACTCAGGATTACTGAATGAGGAAACGAAAAATTTCATCAATAAATCTTTCAACTTTCCATCGCTTAAATCCAACAAATCCTTCGATATAATGAGGTCTTCGTTATTGGTTTGATTACCTACCTGATGCACTGAAACTTTTTCTAATTGAGTAGTTTCTATTTCAAATTTTTCTGCCATTAATTATTAAATATTGGGGCGTGAATATAGGAATGAATTATGAATTATGAAGTATGAATTATAAAGTATGAATGATGAAGGATAAATGATAAAGTATGAATGATAAATAGATTTTGTCTTGGAGAGCTTGCCGAATCCAGACACGAGAGTCGGGCACAGAGAAATGATGAAGTATGAATGATAAATAGATTTTGTCTTGGTGAGCTTGCCGAATCCAGACACGAGAGTCGGGCACAGAGAAATGATGAAGTATGAATGATGAACTCACTATACATCGGGAAAGGATGAAATAGTTTTGTAAAAATTGGTTTTTGTTAAATCTATTACATATTATCATATTCAATTGATTTGTTTATAAATAAGGATTTATTGCCACGCCCTTTAGGGCGTGGAGAAGAAGAAAATAATAAATTGGCTTTAGCCAAATTCCTCATTAATTTTGGCTAAAGCCTATTGGCGATTCATTTATACCACGCCCTAAAGGACGTGGCAATGGATTTTTCCAATCAATAATTTTCAACATTCAGCCATTGCAGGCGAGTATGCATGTACCATCATAATTTGTCTATATATTTCAAAATTGTTCCGAATCAAATTCCCCTTTTGAGGGGTGGTCGCAGACCGGGGTGGAAAAGGATGAATA
>JBIILW010000019.1:0-13444 GCA_044338265.1 Bacteroidia bacterium
CGACTTCGCTCGAACTAATATTGATATATAAAAAAAGCGGAAATCATTCAGCTTTTTTATATAAATAAATCAACATTCAATCTTGATTTATCGGGACAACATCCAAAATTTACCTATGGTAAACTAGCTTTAAATTGCATGTATTGTGCGTCAAAAGTTTGACCAACTCTACTTCCATAACATTCCCAAACAGCTGTAATATCAGCAACTCTTGTTTCAGGATTTGGGTGTGTACTTAAAAACGCAGGTGTTCCACCAGTTTGTCCGGCAGCAATTAATTTTTCAAAAAAGTATTTAGCACCTCTCGCATCATAACTAGTTCCATTCAAATATTTTACTGAAAATTTATCTGCTTCTGTTTCATCAGTTCTACTGAACGAAAGACCAATTAATTGACTTGCTAATGTACTTAAAGCACCTGGTTGTCCGCCACCAGATAAAATACTAACTAAAGTAGAAACACCATAATTTTTTACCATTTGATTGGCACTGTGACGCTTATCGGCATGTGCTATTTCATGACCCATTACACCAGCTAATTGTGTTTCATTGTCAAGGAATTTGATTAAACCGGTATATACATAAATGTATCCACCGGGAGTACAAAATGCATTCAACACATCTTTATTGATAATTTTCACTCTCCATGCAAAATCATCTTTTGAATAAACTCCACCACTGTCCAAAATTGTTTTGGTAATTCTATTAATATGAGCATATGCTACTGGATATTTTACAGAATCTAATAAAGGATACTCAGTTGGATTTTTTTCAATTTCGGCAACCGAAGCCAAGCCCATTTGTTTGTCTTGATCCATGCTGATAAGTAAACTTGTAACTCCACTTGGAGCAAATTTGCCTGCACATTTATCCTCTGTTGGTCCATCTTCTTTGCTACAAGAAATAAATAAAAGCGTTAGGCTAAAAAGTGAAATAGTTATTTTGTTCATTTTTGTTTTTTTGAAGTCGCAATTTAATGTTTTGATATAAAATTTATTCTTTTATTTATTCTCAAAAACAAACTGCTGATGAGTATCTAAACTGATCAAAATATTTGAATCTTTTTTTACATTTCCGGCTAAAATTTCTTTCGATAATTCATTTAAAATTCTGCGTTGCATTACTCGTTTTAAAGGCCTTGCACCATATTGAGGATCATAACCAAGTTGTGCCAACCAATCTAACGCTTCATCGGTAATATTCAATTCAATTTGTTGGTGCAATAAAGTTACTTTTAAACCTTCAAACTGTAAGTTAACGATTTGTCTTACGTTTTCGCGGTTAAGCGGTGTAAACATAATAATATCGTCAATTCTATTTAAAAACTCTGGACGAATTTGCTTGCGCAATAACTCCATCACCTGGTTTTTAGCTTTGGCTGTAATGGCATCTTTATCGCTGTCTTCACTTTCCATTTGCTCAAAACTATCTTGAATAATGTGTGAACCAATATTCGAAGTCATAATCACAATGGTATTTTTAAAGTTGGCAGTTCTTCCTTTATTATCGGTTAAACGTCCATCGTCTAAAACTTGTAACAGTATATTAAACACATCAGGATGCGCTTTTTCAATTTCATCTAATAACACAACCGAATAAGGACGTCTGCGAATGGCTTCTGTTAACTGTCCGCTTTCTTCATAGCCTACATATCCTGGAGGTGCTCCAATTAACCTACTTACGGTATGTTTTTCTTGATATTCGCTCATATCAATTCTTACCAAAGCACTTTCTTGGTTGAATAAAAATTCGGCTAAGGCTTTTGCTAATTCAGTTTTTCCAACACCAGTAGTTCCTAAAAATATAAATGAACCAATTGGTTTTTTAGGATCACTCAATCCCGCTCTACTTCTTCTAATGGCATCACTGATAGCCGCAATTGCTTCTTCTTGTCCAACCACACGTTTGTGTAATTCTTCTTCTAAATTCAATAATTTTTCACGCTCACTTTGCAACATTCTGGTAACCGGAATTCCAGTCCATCGAGCAACCACATCAGCTATATCATCAGCGGTAACTTCCTCTTTCACCATTGGCGAATGACTTTGAGCCTCGTTTAGTTTTGCTTTAAATTCTTCTAGTCGTTTCTCAGCATCTTTAATTTTACCATATCTAATTTCTGCAACTTTTGCAAAATCACCATTGCGTTCAGCTTGTTCAGCTTCATACTTTAGGTTTTCAATTTCTTTTTTAGTAGTTTGAATGCCATCAACTACTACTTTTTCACTTTGCCATTTTGCTTTTAAATCATTTCTGTCGGCTTGTAAATTGGCAATTTGCTCAGCTAAATTTTTTACTTTTTCGTTATCGCCTTCTCGTTTAATGGCTTCGCGTTCAATTTCCAATTGCATAATTCTTCTATCCAATTGGTCTATTTCTTCAGGAACCGAATCTATTTCTAAACGTAATTTTGCAGCCGCCTCATCCATTAAATCAATGGCTTTATCTGGCAAAAATCTGTCGGAAATATAACGTTGTGAAAGTTCTACTGCGGCTATAATTGCTTCGTCTTTTATGCGTACTTTGTGATGCACTTCATAACGTTCTTTCAATCCACGTAAAATAGAAATGGCATCTTCAGTATCGGGTTCTTCTACATATACTTTCTGAAAGCGTCTTTCTAATGCTTTGTCTTTTTCAATATAACGTTGGTATTCGGCTAAAGTTGTTGCACCTATGCTTCGCAATTCCCCACGTGCCAAAGCTGGTTTTAAAATATTGGCAGCATCCATAGCTCCCTCACCACCACCACCCGCACCAACTAAAGTATGTATTTCATCAATAAATAAAATAATTTCACCTTCAGCATCTATTACTTCTTTAACTACCGACTTTAAGCGCTCTTCAAATTCGCCTTTGTATTTTGCACCAGCAATTAATGAACCCATGTCTAATGAGAAAATCTTTTTTGTTTTTAAGTTTTCAGGAACATCGCCATTCACTATTCTATGCGCTAAGCCTTCGGCAATGGCAGTTTTTCCAACTCCAGGTTCGCCTATCAATACTGGATTATTTTTAGTTCTGCGGCTCAAAATTTGCAACACCCTACGAATTTCTTCATCACGGCCTATTACAGGATCTAACTTTCCTTGTTGTGCTAATTCATTTAAGTTTTTTGCATATTTATTCAATGAATTATACTGACTTTCGGCAGATTGTGAAGTTACTTTTTGTCCTCCACGTAATTCTTTAATAGCTGCTTTCAGTTCTTTTTCGCTTACACCAGCATCTTTTAATAAATTAGCTATTTGGTGTTTTCCATCTAATAAGGCCAATAAAATATGCTCAACTGAAACAAACTCATCGCTAAATTCTTTCAAATAACTTTGTGCTTTCAGCAAAACTTGGTTGGTATCGTTCGATAAATATTGGCTTTGTCCAGTAACTTTTGGACAACCTTTTATAATAGCTTCTAAAGCAGATTCTATTCGAGATTGGTTAACATTTAATTTTTTGAATAAAAACGAAATAACGTTTTCATCAGTTTGAATTAAGCCTAAAAATAAATGGGCTGGTTCAATGGATTGCTGCTCGTTTTTTAAAGCTATTTGCAATGCTTCTTGAACGGCATCTTGAGATTTGATTGTGAAATTATTTAAATTCATAAGGCAGTATTTATTTATGAAAAATGATTGTATTTTTTAATAAAAACGTATTCGTCAATATTAAATCCAAATCAAATAGCGTGAATATTTGGCATTATTCAAAACCAATCAATGAATAGTTGACTTGAATTTTAAAAATAGGTGATTTTTAAAAACAAAAATACAGCCATAAAGACTGTATTTGTAAAGGTATTAAAGGTTTGGAAAATTTTAAATCAATCTATTTTATAAATCTTAAAAATTAAGTTGAGCTTGAATTCTTAATAAATTTCCATTCTGAAAATTGTTTTTCTTTGAAAAATCTTCAAATCTTCTATCAGATAATGTGTACATACAAACCAATTCAAATTGTTTTGATGGCTGCCACTCAATTCCTATTTCAAGTTCTTTAACTTCGTAACTGCGAGCATCTTTTTCATGTTTTTTTCCTCCTTGATAATATTGGAATCTAGTAAATGGAATTATCAAATGGTTTTTATAATTTAATTGATAATTTACTAAAATATATCCTCCTTGTAAATTCCTAACTTCTATTGAATCCTTTAATTTATTATATTCAGGTCCTCTTCCTATGTTATATTCAGCTTGTAATCCAAATGGTTTTGGATAAAGTATTAACGAAGCTGCAATTCTTTCATCTTTATAGTTTAAATTACTATTCGTTTTTACACCGGTACTAAGGTTTGATTTTGTTAATACAAAATCACCTGCATAGCCTTGAATTCCAGCTTCAATAATTTGGTTTTTTATCTTGAAAGGATATGAAATACGGGAAACAATATGTTGGGAATTATTTAATTCCGGATTATTTGCAGTTTGACCATTAAATGCTCCCAAAGCAAAAACACCATAATCACCACTTCCTTTTAGTCCACTTTTTACTAGTTCAGAAAAAAGTTCTCTTCTTTTTTGTGGTGCCCAATAAAAGTAAATGCCTAAATCACGTTCATTTGAAACAGCACTGTTTAAAGCATCATTTCTATCCAATGCCAACCTGTTTTGACTTGATTGCATGTTTTCAAAACCAAATGGAACTTTACTTTGACCTATTCTTAATCTAAATTCATTTTTATCGTCAAAACCAACATCAAAATACGCATCTCTTAATTGTGCAAAATGTAATTTATCTGAACTTGGACTACTCGCCAAATCTGGTTGGATATAAAAATAAACTCGTTTATTTATTTGACCATAAAAAATTATACGCATCCGTCTTATAAAAAATCCACCATTATCTCCCCATGATTTATCACATTGCTCGCAATTTAACTTTGGATTTGTCTCTAGTATTCTATTATATCTAACTTGAGTATAGCCTCTTATCGAAATAGATTCATACCATTTTTTATCAGAACTATTATTTGGTTTTATATTAATTGTTTTTTCTTTTATTGAATCAATTTGAGATATTAAAAATAAAGGTGTAAGTGTAATAAAGACTAATAGGTAGATATTTTTTTTCATTTGCATATTTAATTTTTTGCAAATAAAGTAAACTAAATAATATTAAATCGTTAAATAATTATTATTTTAACTAATATTTATAATTATTTTATGTGAAAGAAAATGTAGATTCAATAAAAAAGCCCAAAACTTTAAGTTTTGAGCTTTAAATATATTTATAAAAAAATGTTTATCCTGCCATTGTTCTGAAAAGCAAAAACAATATTCCCGATAAAATGATTGTAACAGGTAAAGTTAAAACCCAAGCAATGGCAATATTTTTAATTGTTCCACCTTGTAAATTTTTTAATCCTTTGCTTGCTACCATACTACCCGCTATTCCCGATGATAAAACTTGAGTGGTACTAACTGGTAATCCAAACGCTGTAGCCATTCCAATAGTTGCTGCTGCCACTAATTCACTTGTTGCTCCTTGAGCATAATTTAAATGCTGTTTCCCTATTTTTTCGCCAATAGTTTTCACAATTCGTTTCCATCCTATCATAGTTCCTAAACCCAATGAAATAGAAATCATTAGAATTACCCAACTTGGTGAATATTCAGTAATTCCTTTTACACCAGAAATAGATGATTTTAAAGTTAATTTATCAACTCCACTTAAGGCTATAGTATTGCTTTTCCTTAATTTTTCAACCTCTTTTCCTAATTTAATAACACTGTTTCTAACTTCAAATTTCTCACTTACGTTTAAATCAATAATAGGTTTTGAGTTTATTAATGTACTAATATTAGTTGAAATTGAAATTACTTTTGCTAATTCTAAACTATCTTCTTTAGTAATTTGTGTAACAATTGTTTTATTTAAAATAGCATCAATAATTGCAATTTCTTGTCTTACTTTTGGTAAATCTACTTTTGAATTAATTGCAAAATAGCTAGGTGCAATTGCAATTAAAATAAGCATTACTAATCCAACACCTTTTTGACCATCGTTACTGCCATGACTATAACTAACACCAGTGCAAGTTAATAACAATACCATTCTAATAGGAAATGGTGGTGGATCGTTTGTTTTTGGTGCTTTAAATATTGATTTATTTTTAACACTTAATCTTAAAATATACATCAACATGATGGTTAAACTAAAACCAACAATTGGTGAAACCAACAGACTTAATCCAATATCTCCAGCTTTACTCCAATTTACATAATTTCCGCTTTTTTCGGCTATAAATGAATAGGCCAATCCAACTCCTAAAATACTACCAACTAATGTATGAGAACTTGAACAAGGAATTCCATAATACCAAGTGCCTAAATTCCAAATAATAGCTGTAAGTAACAATGCCATTATTAATGCTACACTATGGTAAATATTCGGATCAGCTAAAACTTCCATTGGAATTAAATAACTAATTCCCATTGCTACAGTAATTCCACCAGCAAATACACCAACACTATTACATATGGCACTCCATATTACTGCAATCCAAGGTTTAAGTGAATTAGTGTAAATTACCGTTGCCACTGCATTTGCAGTATCGTGAAATCCATTTATAAATTCAAAAGCACATGCAGCAGTTAAGCATGCTATCAATAGAAATGTTAAGGTTGGGTCTAATCCAAACATATTTTAGGCTAATTTTTGCGCAATTATATGTTTTCAATAGCTAGTATTAATATTATGTAATTGTAAACATTTATTTGTTATAAATATTAAAAATAAAAAAGTGTGTTAACTTAACTTAATACACAAAATTATTATTTATAAAAAAAATATTAAATAAATTAAACCAAATGCAATAAATCCTCCCGTTCCCGTAGTAATTCCAAAAGTATAATTTTTCTTTACTTTATCCCTTTTTATTTCAAATGCTTTTTTTTTGTAGGCAAATTTATAATCAGAATTTTCCATTAGTTTTTTGTTAGGATAATTTAGGTTACGATCTGGTGGAGGAATGGCTGAAAATACTATTGCTGGAGCTAGTCCAAATATAACACCATAAAAAGGAATACCACTAATGAGAAAGGTAGCAGTTCCTACAGTATGATAATCATGATAAAAAAGTTTGGCATCTTTATATCCTTCATCATAAAAATCTATTTCTTTTTTACCCGCTGATGTTCTGGTTGTTTCTCTTTCATCGTAAGCATGAATTGGTATATTATCATTTTTACTTTCATTAATGTAATTATTAGAATCAACGTATGTATTTTTTTTTTGTACAGGAGCCGAAATCAAAACTGCATAATTTTCTACTTTACCCGTTTCATAATGAATTTTCAATAATTCTGATTTAAAAATTATATAAGTTGGTCCATTCTGATTAAAATATTGTTTGTAAAATATTTCTGTAGCATTTGAATCTATTACTTTAGCCTGAATAAATTCTTTATTTTTCTTAAAAATAATGTCTTGCGAGAAACAAATATTTACCGAAAAGAAAATTAAAAGAAGTGAAATTAATTTTTTCATGTTTTTAGTTTATTAGAATATTTACTTGAGGTTTTTTCAAATTATTATGGTTTTGTGTTATAACCAAACGAAATTCCCACTCTAGTAATTCCTTCAGTAGATGGAAATAAACACCAAAAATTTATTGGAATATTTAACTTTCCACTTTTTAAAGTTTTACCTAAAGCTATCAATAATGCACCAGTTAAACGTGAATCGCCTCTGCTATCCATTCTTGTTATTAATGATTTATTGGGGTCAAGCGGATCAATACCAGACTTGAATTTTCCTGTTGTTGCATCTATGTGTCCTTCAAGTTGTTTTACTATGCTAATAGTTGGTCCAAAAGCAAATTCCCAACCATTTTTACTGTTTCTAAAGCCATTTAAAATAGCTAAATTTGGAATAAATATAGATTGCTCAAGTCCTGAAATCATAGGAATAACTTCAAATAATGCTTGAAAATTTCCTTCATTCAAATATTGTTTTTCAAATTGATACCCAAATTGAAAAAACAATGGATTAACATCATAACCTCCATCTGCCTTTGAAGCGCTAAGTATTTTTCTATCTTGGCCTAAAACTGTAATGAAACCAAATCGTGGTCCTTGCAAATTGATTTTATTTTGATTGGGATTGTTTAAAGTATTTTCAAAATTATTTTGCTTGGTTAACATAACTAGTAAGTCTTGGTTTACTGTTTTGTTAAACATAGTTTGAACAGTAATTCTAAACATGGATTGAATTTCATCGGGTAAGTTATTGAACTCAATGGTGGTAGTTTTTTCAATGCTTTGCTTTTGCACATTAATCATCCTAATAGTTACAGTAATGTTTTGGCCAATTAATTCGGCACCTCCAGTTATGATATAATCAGTAGGAATTACTTTTGCTATTTCAAGCAAACAAGTTTTACCATAACAATTTGAAACATTCAATTTGTTTTTTTCAATTAAAAAAGCAACGTCATACTTGTCTGTTACATCAAAGTCGTCAAGCTTTTCCACTTCAGCTCTTAAAATGTTTCCTAATTGAGTAGCATCATTTGGTAATCCCCTACTTTCTGCATTTAATATAATTACAGTTGGTTTTACAGTTGATTTAACTGCTTGAGCATTTACTTCATTAACAAAAACAGTTAATAATAACAAGAATACTTGTTTACTTAAGTTTTTTAAATTTTTCATAATATTTTTTCAGTTTGTTTTTACGTAGCAAATATGTTGGTTATTGTTTTTTAGAAATAATTGAATTAGGAAGAACTATTTTAAAAGATTAGTATAAAATGCAAATATTGAAGTTTTTTACAATTATAAATCCAATTATTTGCATTTTTTGCAAAAAAATAAATACGTTTTGCATATTTTGCAAAAAATAAAAGCAGCTTAATTGGTTAATTACTAAAAAAAATGGCGCAAGAATCAAAAAATAATATTCAAGATCAGCTCATCAATAAAATAAAGGCTGTTCTCCCTTCAAATGAAAATTTAGTACAAAGTATTTCTGATGTGCTAGACTTAAGCGTTGACAGTGCATACAGGCGAATTAGAGGCGAAAAATTATTTAATATTGAAGAAGTTGCAGTTTTATGTAAAACATTCAAAATAAAATTTGACGAAGAAGTAGAAATTTTTAGTAATAAAGCAACTTTTGATTTTACTTTATTAGAACACAATAAGGCAAACTTTAAAAATTGGCTTGCTAATATATTGTCGAATTTAAAAGCCATTAGTTCTAGGCCAGAAAACACTATTTTATATTCAGCTGATGATGTTCCAATTTGGCATCATTTTAACGATGAAATACTGATTAATTTTAAGTTGTTTTATTGGTTAAAAACGATACTTGGCGATGTTGATTTTATCAATAAAAATTACGAACCAACTTTAATTGAACCAGCATTGGTTCAAATGGCAAAAGATATTTCTTATTATTATAATCAAACCACCTCAGTTGAAATATGGACAGAAGACTCTTTTAATTCAACAATTAAACAAGTAGAATACTTTTGGGAAAGTGGATTTTTTAAAGATAAAAAAGATGCATTAGCTATCTGCAACTCTATTAAAAATGAAATGGATTTATTAGTAAAAATGTGTATCAATAGCAGTAAATTATTAAGTGGAAAAGAAAACTTTACCATGTATCAAAGCGAAGTAATGGTAGGTAACAATAGTATTGTGGCTAATATTGGCAGTTCTAAAATATCGTATGTAAGTTATAATACTTTTAACATGATGACAACTACCAATACTTTGTTTGTAAATGAAGCAGAAGAATGGTTGAAAAATTTAATAAAAAAATCAATTCAAATAAGTGGAGTAGGAGAGAAACAAAGAAATCAATACTTTAAAAAATTGTATGATAAATTGGAAAATACAAGAAATAAAATTGAATTAAGCTAAGATTTGTGGTTAAATTGTAAGTTGAATTTTTATTTTTAAAAACAATTGAATTGATTCATAATCATTGAGCAAAATAAAAATATTTTTTTTTGATTTTGCAATTAATATAACTAATTTCGTTTATATGGATTTGAGTAATTTAATTAAACAATTTCTACAATATGTTGAGTTTGAAAAAAAACATTCAAAACATACTTTAATTAGTTACCAAAACGATTTATTACAATTTGAAAACTATCTTCTTCATATTTATCAAATAAATTTAATTGATAAAATAAATCACCAGCATGTAAAAAGTTGGCTGGTTCATATGATAAATGAAGGAATTAAAAACAAATCAATTGGGCGCAAAATTTCTACCTTAAAATCGTTTTATAATTTTTTATTAAGGGAACAAATTGTTGAAATAAATCCTTTAGATAAAATTCAGTCACCAAAAGTTGAAAAACGCTTACCTGAATTTGTTGAATTAGAAGCAATGGATAATTTATTGGATGATAATAAACTTCAAAGGCATTTCAGTGATGATTTTGAAGGATTGAGAGATAAATTATTGATCAATCTATTTTATTCTACAGGCGTTCGATTATCGGAATTACAAAACTTACTAAATTCAAATATTGATTTTTTTCAAAAACAAATAAAGGTTTTAGGAAAAAGAAATAAAGAAAGAATCATTCCTATTACAACTGAAACTTTAGCATTAATAAAAACATATAATATTGAAAATAATAAACTTGGATTTTCAAATCAATATTTATTGTTAACTAATAAAGGCGAACAGCTTTATCCAAAATTTATTTATAATACAGTAAAAAAATATTTGAGTCAAGTGACTACTTTATCCAAAAGAAGTCCCCACGTATTAAGGCACACATATGCTACGCAATTATTAAATAAAGGAGCTGATTTAAATGCAATAAAAGAACTTTTGGGCCATTCAAGCTTAGCCGCCACTCAAATATACACACACAATAGCATTCAACAATTAAAAGAAGTTTACAAAAAACACCCTAGAAAATAATATATATTCATTCTTAACAATTCAAAACAATCAAAATTATGAAAGTTAACATTCAATCAATCCATTTTGACGCAGACCAAAAACTGCTTGATTTAATTACTAAAAAAGTAGAAAAAACCAGTACTTTTTATGAGGGTATAGATAGCATAATGGTTTACTTAAGATTAGAAAAGGACGAACACAAGGAAAACAAAACAGTGGAAATAAAATTAAATGCTGGTGGTAAAGACATTTTCGCAAAGGAAAATAGCAATACTTTTGAAAATGCAATTGATTTGGTAATTGATAAAATTATTGCTCAAGTAAAAAAACAAAAAGAAAAGATCCAAGAAAAAGTTTAAAAACATTGGAAAATTTTAAAGCTAGCACCAAAAGTGTTAGCTTTTTATTTAAAAACTACTATTTTTCAATTTTTAATTGCATTGTTTTTAAAACAAAAAAATAAAAATGTCATTGTTTTTCAATACTTATCGAAAAAAAAAAACTTTTTTTTGGTAAGCTGTTTGTAATTTGCATAAAAACGTTACATTTGCAGTCCGAAAAAACGAACAAAATAAGTTCTTTACATTTTAAAGTATAATATTTAAGTAAAAACTAAGGTATTACCAGTATCTTATAAATATAAAAACTAAAAGCCACTTTAGCTCAGCTGGTAGAGCAACTGATTTGTAATCAGTAGGTCGCTGGTTCGATTCCGGCAAGTGGCTCATTATTATTATACCCTTATAGTAATAAGGGGAGATACCAGAGCGGCCAAATGGGACAGACTGTAAATCTGTTGAGAAATCTACGAAGGTTCGAATCCTTCTCTCCCCACCAAAAATATTATAAGCGAGAGTAGCTCAGTTGGTAGAGCGACAGCCTTCCAAGCTGTAGGTCGCGGGTTCGAGCCTCGTCTCTCGCTCTAATAAGTTGTTTTATTGAGTGATATCAAAAAATAAAACAATTTATCTTAAATAGGCATTTATTTGTTTGTTTCGGATTAAAAAATTGAGAGTTAAGAAGTTCAATTTGACGAATGTTAAATTTATAAAGAACTACAACATTAAATATAAACAAGCTGTTGTAGCTCAGGGGTAGAGCACTTCCTTGGTAAGGAAGAGGTCGAGAGTTCAATTCTCTTCAACAGCTCAAAAAAATAAACTAGCTCCATAAGGGGCTTTTGGTGCAATTAAAAACAATAAACTAAAAAAATAAAATCATGGCTAAAGAAAAATTTGACCGTAGTAAACCACACGTAAACATTGGAACAATTGGACACGTAGATCACGGTAAAACTACATTAACAGCTGCTATCACAAAAGTATTAAGTGATGCAGGATTGTCAGAAGCTCGCTCTTTCGAATCGATCGATTCAGCTCCTGAAGAAAAAGAACGCGGTATTACTATTAATACTGCTCACGTTGAATATTCAACTGCAAATCGTCACTACGCTCACGTAGATTGTCCAGGTCACGCGGATTATGTTAAGAACATGGTTACGGGTGCTGCTCAAATGGATGGTGCTATCCTTGTGGTTGCATCTACAGATGGTCCTATGCCTCAAACTCGCGAACATATTTTGTTAGCTCGTCAGGTTGGTGTTCCTAAAATCGTTGTATTCATGAATAAAGTGGATATGGTTGATGATGCGGAATTATTAGAAATCGTTGAAATGGAAATCCGTGATTTGTTAAACAAATACGAATATCCTGGTGATGAAATTCCTGTTATCCAAGGTTCTGCTTTGGGTGGTTTGAATGGTGATGCTACTTGGGTTGCTAAAATCATGGATTTAATGAATGCAGTAGATTCATACATTCCAGTTCCTCCTCGTTTAACTGAATTACCTTTCTTAATGCCAGTTGAAGACGTATTCTCAATTACAGGCCGTGGTACAGTTGCTACAGGTCGTATTGAGCGTGGTATCATCAACTCAAATGAAGGTGTTGAAATCATTGGTTTAGGCGCAGAAAAATTAACATCTACAGTTACTGGTGTTGAAATGTTCCGTAAAATTCTTGATAGAGGTGAAGCAGGTGACAACGTTGGTTTATTATTACGTGGTGTTGATAAAGAAGCTATCCGTAGAGGAATGGTTATTTGCAAGCCAGGTTCAGTAATGCCTCACACTGAATTCAAAGCTGAAATTTATGTATTATCAAAAGATGAAGGTGGACGTCACACTCCATTTTTTAACAAATACCGTCCTCAATTCTATTTCCGTACAACAGATGTTACTGGTGAAGTAGTTTTACCCGAAGGAATGGAAATGGTTATGCCTGGTGATAACGTTACTATTACTGTAAAATTAATCAACCCAATCGCAATGGAAAAAAACTTACGTTTTGCTATTCGTGAAGGTGGTCGTACAGTAGGTGCTGGTCAGGTTACTGAAATATTAAAATAATATTTTTTATTATATTTACAATTGAATTTTGGGTGGAACTTGTTTCTGCCCAAAATTTATTGTCTATATACATTTTGAAATTTAGGAGTGTAGTTCAAGGGTAGAATGTCGGTCTCCAAAACCGCTGATGGGAGTTCGAATCTCTCCACTCCTGCTAAATAT
>JBIILW010000247.1:0-3730 GCA_044338265.1 Bacteroidia bacterium
GCAAACAATGTTCATTACTGCATAGTATTTATATTTAAAAGTAAATTTTATAAATGTGAGGTAGCCTTTCATTATGAATTTAAAGTAGGCAAATATGCTATTTTTTAGCCTATAAACCCAAAAAAAAAGCTAAAAAAAAAAGAGTGATTCAATGTTAGTTGAATCACTCTTTTTTTTAAGTTATAAAATTCTTATTTATTTAAAACCAATAATGGAATTTTTGTATGATAAGCCATTTTTTTGCTTAAACTTCTGTGAAACAATCTATCGAAAAAATTACGATTATGTTTCGCTATTACAATCATGTTTGAATGATTATTGATAATAAAAGTATTGATACTTTCAATGATACTTTCACCTTTTGGAAGTTTAATTATTTTCCATTTTTTAAATTCATCCGCATCTTTGTTTCTACTAAAAAAATTGTGTTCGGCATCAAAAAAATCATCATAATCAGATTTAACATGTAAAACACTTACATCTGCATCATATAAATTGGCAAAATAAGCTAAGCGAGAAACTGCGGGAAATTCCGGTTCGTTATAATCGGTGGCATAAACCATGTGAATTATTTCTTCAAAATGAGAAGTAGGAGGAATAATTAAAACAGGAATTGCCGAACTTGCTGCTACCGAGGCGGCATTACTACCTATCAATATTTCTTGAAGCCCGCTTGCACCAGTTGTTCCCAAAACTATTAAATCTATATTTTTTTTCTCGGAAAAATTTTGAATTTCATCTTGAATAAATCCAAATGCGGTGTGAATTTCAAAATTAACTTCAGCATTTTTTAAATATTTTATTGTTAAATCTTCAAAGCTTTTCTTCGTAAATTCTTCCACTTCCATTAAATATGATTGATACACATTATTTGGAAATGAATTATCCATGATTGGAATGTTTTTTACATACAAAACATGAATTTCAGCATGTGTTTTTTTTGCCAATTGAATGGCATATTGCAAAGCATTATTTGCAACTTCAGAAAAGTCGGTTGGAATTAAAATTTTAGTTATCATAGTTGTTTTTTTAACTTCAATGGTATTTTAAAAAACGAAATCAAAACAATATTTATATTACATATTTTACTGTTTTATTCATTCAAATTTATTAAAAAACAATATTTAGAATTAATGCGCAAATCATTAAAAATGATGAATTTTGTCAAAGATTTTAAGTATTTTATAAAATTAAAACAATTCCAATTGTTTCAATAAATTTGCACCCATGTTAACTAACCGACAATTATTTTTAGCTCATCAAGCGCAAACCACCAATTTTCCATTAATGCTGGAAGTAGCAAGTGCAGATGGTGTTTATTTGACGGCACCTGATGGGAAAAAGTATTTGGATTTTATTTCGGGCATATCAGTTAGTAGTTTAGGTCATGGAAACAAAGCAGTAAAAGATGCCATAAAAAATCAGGTAGATCAATACATGCATTTAATGGTGTATGGTGAATTTATACAAGAACCAACCGCGCTTTTAGCAGCAAAAATAACAAGCTACTTGCCTTCAAATTTAGATTGTGTTTATTTTGTAAATTCAGGTGCAGAAGCTACTGATGGCGCATTGAAATTAGCCAAACGTGTAACTAAAAAGTCTAAAATTATTGCCTGCAAAAATGCTTACCATGGCAGCACACATGCGGCTTTAAGCTTAAACAGCAATGAATACTATACACAAGCATTTCGTCCATTATTGCCTAACATTCATTTCATTGAATTTAATAATATTGAATCGTTAAATATAATTGATAAGGATACAGCATGCGTAATCATTGAAACCATACAAGGTGAAGCGGGATATATAGTTCCAACATTTGAATTTTTAATTGCTTTACAAGCAAAATGCAATGAATTTTGTGCACTTTTAATATTTGATGAAATTCAAGCAGGCATTGGAAAAACAGGTAAAATGTTTGCTTTTGAACATTGGGGAATTATTCCAGATGTGTTATTGCTTGGAAAAGCATTAGGAGCAGGCATGCCAATTGGCGCCTTTGTTACTTCAAAAAAATTAATGCATGTTTTTACTGACAATCCAATTTTAGGACATATTACCACTTTTGGTGGACATGCAGTAATAGCGGCTGGTGCTTTAGCGGGTTTAATTGAATTAGAAAGATTGGATTTGATCAGTAAAATTCCAGCAAAAGAGGCATTAATAAGAGCGAAATTGGCACATCCTAAAGTAAAAGAAATTAGGGGAAAAGGCTTAATGCTTGCTGCGCAATTAACTAATTTTGATGAAACCCTTAAACTTTGTCAACTTTGTTTGGCCGATGGTTTAATAATAGATTGGTTTTTATATGCCGATAATTGTATTCGAATAGTTCCCCCATTTATTATTACAAATGAAGAAATAGAAAAAGGAATTGATATCATTTTAAAAAATTTAGAAAAAATATAATTGATTGGTTTTTATCATATTTTTACAAAAAAAACAATTTTTGCTAAATGACTAAAAATTAATCAAAAGCATTGACCATCATAATAAAATCAAGGAACTTGGTTTGTAATTTGACATATTTACTTTATTTATTATATGTAAAAAAGGTATTTTCCATTCATAATTTGAGATTTAAAAAGCATAAATTTTAAATACTTTTTACAGAATACAATGTATTTCATTAAAAAAACCGATATTCGCCCACAATTTATAAAGAATTCGATACAATTTTAATGAGCGAAAGCACAGGACCAAAACGATTAAACGCAGTAGTAAAAGAGCTGAATGTAGGAATGCAAACCCTTGTGGAGCATTTGGCCAAAAAAGGATATAGCGTTGAGGCTAAGCCTACTACTAAGCTTTCAGACGAGCAATATTCCGTATTACTCAGCGATTTTCAAAGCGACAAAAAGAACAAAGAAGAGTCAAAACTGTTTAACCACAATAAAGTTAAACCTAAGGATATTACTATTGACCAAGTTAAACCAAAAGCTATTGTTGTTTCAAACGATGACGATTATGTGGATGACATAGTTGTAAAAACAGGTTTAACAAATAGATACGAAAAGCCAACAGAAAAAATTGTTGAGCCAGCAGTAATTACTCCAGCTCCTACAAAAGAAGAAGTAAAAGTAACAGCAGTTGTAGAAACTCCTAAAATTGAATCAAAACCGGAAAAAGTTAAAGTAGAAAAAGCGCCAAAAGTTGAAGAAATAGTTGAAAAAACTATTGAAAATCCAACAAATGATGCTGATAATGAATCACCTAAATTAACAATTTTAGGAAAAATAGATTTAGATTCTATCAATTCAAAAACTAGACCTGACAAAAAGGTTAAAGAAAAGAAAGAAGTAGAAAAACCTGCAGTAAAAAAAGCCGCCTCTAAAACAGTTAAAGTAGAAACAGAAATATTAGAAGTGGTAAAAAAACCTGCTTCTAAAACAGTAAAAAAATCACCTGAACCAGAAATAGTAGAGGTAAAAATTACTGCACCCGAACCATCAGTTAATGAAGAATTAGAGGCTATTGCTCCGCAAATGACAGAACCTAATTACGAAAAATTAACAGGTTTAAAAGTAATGGGTAAAATTGTTTTACCTATAGATCCACCAAAATCAATTAACAAGCCAGTTGCATCGAGCGATGCAAATAATAAGAAAAAACGTAAACGTACAAACTATATTGGCGGTAGCGATACTACTAATGATAAATTAAATAAATACGTTAAACCAGCAGACGGAACGGCAAGACCACCTTATCAAGGTAATAATGCAGCTGG
>JBIILW010000248.1:0-3701 GCA_044338265.1 Bacteroidia bacterium
TACTTTAATGTTAATGGATAGTTTGGATATGACTGATGAGCACAGGAATATTATTTTGGAAAGTTGCCAAAAAAGCGAAGAAAATAAAATTTTAATTAGTCATGGAACCGATACCATGACTGAAACTGCAAAATTCCTATCAGAAAAAATACCTGGAAAAACAGTGGTTATAACCGGTGCTATGATTCCTTACAAATTTGGTTCGAGTGATGGATTGTTTAACATGGGAAGTGCATTGGCTTTTGTACAAAGTTTACCATCCGGAATATACATAGCCATGAATGGCCGTTACTACGATTGGAATAACTGTAAAAAGAACAAACAAACTGGCTTTTTTGAGGAATTGGGGTAGGGTTTTGGTTGATTGGTTAATAAAGTGATAGGTTGATTAAGTTGATAGGGTGTTTTATTTTAAAACAACTGTCCTTAATTTAAATATTTTGAAAAAATTATTCAACATTCTGCCAGAAGCTAGCTGCTAGTTGCTATCAGCCATTCCAAAAATCATCCATTAAAAATCAAATATTAGTTTTAATTTGCGCCAAAGTTTAAGTATATTAAATGAAAGTTTTTAAATTTGGGGGAGCATCGGTAAAAGATGCAAATGCAGTAAAAAATGTAGCAAAGGTTTTGGGGGGCTATGACAATGATAACTTACTAGTAGTGATATCGGCAATGGGTAAAACTACTAATTTACTCGAAAAATTATTAGATGCCTATTTCAATAGAAATGATGACAAACAATCAACTTTTGATGATGTAAGGGAATTTCATTATACCATAATCAATGAACTTTTGCCACAAACCCAAAGCCATGCTTTTGACGAAATAGAAAATATTTTTATAGAATTAGAGTGTTTATTGGAAGCTGAACCAGATCATTCATACGATTATCATTACGACCAAATAGTAAGTTATGGTGAAATTTTATCGACTAAAATAGTAAGCACCTACTTAAATGAGGCCGGTTTAAAAAACCGTTGGATGGATGCTCAAAATTTTATAAGCACCGATAATACATACCGCGAAGGGAAAGTAAATTGGACTTTAACAAACGAAAAAATAGCCAAAACTTTAAGGCCCATTGTGTTAAAAAAGATGGTAATTACCCAAGGATTCATTGGTCGCAGTAATGAAAACACTACGGTAACACTAGGCCGCGAAGGTTCTGATTACAGTGCAGCAATTTTTGCTTTTTGTTTGGATGCCGAAAGTATAACCATTTGGAAAGACGTAGCTGGAGTCATGAATGCTGATCCAAAACAATTTGCAGAAGCAGTAAAAATTTCAGGATTAAGTTATCACAAAGCCATTGAAATGGCATATTATGGTGCTACAGTTATTCACCCAAAAACCATTCAGCCTTTATTGAATAAAGAAATCCCTTTGTTTGTAAAATCATTTGTAAATCCCGATGACGATGGAACAACAGTAGGGGTTTCAAAGGAAAAAGAAGACAAGGTTTCAACCTATATTTTTAAGCAAAACCAAATGCTGATTTCTATTGCCAGCAAAGATTTTAGTTTTATAGTAGAGGAGAACTTAAGCAGTATATTTTCATTATTTGCCAAGTATGGCGTAAAAATAAATGTAATGCAAAACTCCGCAATAAGTTTTACTGTTTGTGTTGACTATAAAGAAAATAAATGCAATGATTTAATCATTGATTTGGAGCAAAACTA
Organism: Bacteroidia bacterium; assembly: GCA_044338265.1. Classification (GTDB taxonomy): domain Bacteria; phylum Bacteroidota; class Bacteroidia; order UKL13-3; family UKL13-3; genus JAAFJM01. The sequence goes on from JBIILW010000248.1 coordinate 1,683, forward strand.
TAAGGTAAGAACCAATAACGATTTAGAGCTATTAACCATTAGTAATTATGAAACTGCGCAAATTGAAAAATTTACCAACAACAGAAAAATACTGATGGAGCAACGCAACAGACGTTCTTTACAATTAGTTCTAGCTTAACAAACATAATGAAAATTTAATAAGCTAAATGCAACCTTTTAAAAAAATAGGCTGACTTTTGCATATAAACATTTTACAATTACTTTTGACCATTGTTTTGTGAAATAAGAATTTAAAACAACAATATATAATTATGAAAAAATCACTTTTAATTTTATTATGCTTAATTACAGCAAGTAGTTGGGCTCAAAAAAGTCAGATAGAATCTGCTGCACTCTATTTTAACAACTTAGAAATAGAAGATGCAAAAAAATCGATAGATGCTGCATTTGAACACCCTGATACCAAAGACAACGTAAAAATGTTGTATTACCGTGCTGCTATTTATGATACAATTTCCACATCAGATAAGTTTAAAAGTTTAGATTTGGATGCAGCAGAAAAATGGGCTTCAGCTGCTAGAAGGTGCTTGGAATTAGACAAAAAAGAATTGTATAAAGAAGTAATGGAGTATAATATAGTAAACGCTGCTTTTGCTTGTAATACTGCTGCTTATGAAGCTAACAAAAGAGGCGATTATGCCAAAACGCAATCATACTATCAATTAGTAATTGATTTATTACCTTATGATAAATTTGGTGACATGAAAACCAATAATTTAACAGAAAAGTCAATTGTTTTCAATCAGTTCTATTTTTCAAACAAGGAAAAAAATAAAGTTGACCAAAAGAAATATTTGAAAAGATTAGTAGAATTAGATTATCAAGATCATTTGATTTACGCTTATTTAACAAATATATATTTAGAAGAATTGGATACTGCTACTGCAATTACCTATTTAGATAAAGGACGTTCGTTGTTTCCTGAAAAGAAAGATTTGATTGGAATTGAGATCAACTTATACATTACACAGGGTAAAATAGATTTACTATTACAAAAAGTAGAGCTTGCAAACGAGCAAAAACCTGATGATGCTGAATTAATTTATACCAGAGGAAATTTGTACGATAATGCTGCTGGTGGATTTAATAAAGAAATAAAAGTATTAAGAGAAGAGGCCAATTCAATTACTAAAAAAGCTAAACTAGAAAAGAATGTAGCTACTAAAAAGTCTTTAGATGCCTCGGCTAAAGAAAAGTTGGCAAAAATAACTGACATCGTTAAAAAGGCGAATGAATACTCGACAAAAGCTGAAGCTGATTACTTTAAAGCTATAGATTTAAACCCAGAAATGATTGATGCTTACTATAACTTAGGTGCTTTAACCAACAATAAAACTGTAGAAATTGCCAATAAAATTAATAGCATTGACGTTAAAACTCAAGGAGAATACGATAAAAAATACAACGCTTTAAAGAAAGTACAGGACAGTATTTTTACTGTAGCAATTCAACAGTTTTTAAAAGTGGAAGAATATGCACAAATGAAACCGGAGAAAACTTCAGAAGAAAAAGCTTTAAAATATGCTTATTTGAAAGATGCTTATTTTAGTTTACAATTGATTTATGCTGGAATGAAAAATGAAAATAAATCGATGGAATATAAAGCCAAGAAAGATGAAGCTGCTAGATCAGCAAAATAATTCTTACTAATATTTTTAATAGAAGGGAAGCCAATTAGAGAATTCTAATTGGCTTTTTGTATGTTTATAGCTTTGATTGTTCAATTCTTTACTTAACATAATGTTAATTATAAGGTATAAATACTAGTAAGAAATGTTCATTTGAAATGCTATAAAAAATCCCTTTTATATATTAAATCATTATCATTACATTGCGCCTTTATGGGAAAAGAATTAAGTTTAGAATACAATACTGAACGCAGTAAATTAATTTTATCGGAATACGGACGCAGTATTCAAAAAATGGTGGATTACGCTACCAAAATTGAAGACGTTGAAAAACGCCAAAAAGTTGCTGATGAAATATTGACTTTAATGG
>JBIILW010000249.1:0-3700 GCA_044338265.1 Bacteroidia bacterium
AAAGCTTCGAATGTAGATTCAAAGTACGATCCCATTACGCGCAGCGCCATGAAAAACAGTTTGACTTTACCTGAAGACGAAACCAAACGCAGATTAGAAAATGGAGATGCTTATGTAGTTCGTATCAAATTACCACGCAAAGACGAAGTAAAATTCCATGATGAAATTAGGGGTTGGGTTACCTTTAATACTGCTACCATGGACGATAAAGTATTATATAAATCAGATGGAATGCCAACTTATCATATGGCAAATGTGGTAGATGATTACAGCATGAAAATTACTCATGTAATCAGAGGCGAAGAATGGTTGCCATCGGCACCATTGCATGTGCTTTTATACAAATATTTAGGTTGGGAAGATGCTATGCCAAAATTTGCTCATTTGCCTTTACTATTAAAACCAGATGGTAACGGAAAATTAAGCAAACGTGACGGTGATAAATTAGGATTTCCTGTTTTCCCACTTGATTGGGTAGACCCAAATACTAGCGAAAAATCGAGCGGATACAAGCAAGCGGGATATTTGCCAGAGGCGGTAATTAATTTATTGGCATTTTTAGGATGGAATCCTGGAACAGCACAAGAATTATTTAGCAAACAAGATTTAATAGCTGCTTTTAGCTTAGAAAGAGTCAGTAAACATGGCGCTAAGTTTGACCAAAACAAAGCCAAATGGTTCAATCACCAATATATAAAAATGGAAGACAACAGCTTATTAGCGGTTGAATTAAATAAACAATTAGCAGCCCAAAATATTACTGCTGATTCAAATTATGTAGAACAAGTTTGTGGTTTAATAAAAGAAAAGATTAGTTTTACAAAAGAACTTTTTGATTATAGTAATTACTTTTTTGTGGAACCAAGTGTTTATGATGAAACTGTAATAAAAAAACGTTGGAATGAAAAATCGCCATTGGTTATTGCTGATTTAATTACATTGTTAAATAATATTTCTGACTTTAACCATGCCAATATTGAGGCTGCTTATCATGAAGCTTTGACCAAAAATGAAGTAGAAAGTAAAGATTTTTTACAAATGTTTAGGGTGTGCTTAAGTGGCGTGGCTGGCGGTCCGCCAATGTTTGAAATGGCTGCTTTGTTTGGCAAACAATCAACCATTAACAGACTTGAAAGTGCATTGCAACGCATAAAATAAATAATAAATAAAATATGAAAATATTCAATTTAGATAAAGGCAAAAAAATATTCTTTCCCTTTTTTACTTTGTTATTAATAATTACATCTTGCGGAAGCAATAATTATTTTGACAGGTGGCCAGGACAAAGACTAAGCACTTTTCCTGCCGAAATGCAAGGAAATTACAAATTGAAAATTGATTTTCTTTCGGGCATGTTTGTAAAAAATAAAGACAGTATTTTGCTTTTAACAATTGATAAAAATAGCATTCATGAAATTGATAAAACTAGCAGCACTGAAAATACTTTAAACGATAGTTTAGTCCTTACAAAATTAGGAAATTACTATGTGCTAAGTTCGTTAAAAGATAATGATAAAGGTTATTGGACTTTAGGCTATTTTAAAATTGTAAAAAACGGCTTAACCTATGTTCCATACATGGGCGTAGACAAAGTAAGTGACGATAATTTAGCTAAATATTTACCTTTTGTGGCAAGCTACAAAACAGGTAGAACAACCATTAATTCATTGCCATTAAAAGATAGAGAAGCATTTTATACACATCATACCGATACCATTAATTATTATGAAATGGATGATGCTAAGTTTTTATCATTTATGGAAAATGAAAAACCTCAAATACTCATTAAGTTTAATAAAATTTACCCTAAAAAAAGAAATAAATAATGCAACGTCCAGTTAGAGTTTTAGTAGCAAAAGTAGGCTTAGATGGCCACGATAGAGGTGCAAAAGTAATAGCTACAGCACTGCGCGATGCAGGAATGGAAGTTATTTATACTGGCTTACGCCAAACACCCGAAATGGTGGTGCAAGCTGCTTTGCAAGAAGATGTAGACGCCATTGGAGTAAGCATACTTTCGGGCGCACACAACACCGTTTTTCCCAAATTATTAAACTTAATGAAACAAGAAGGATTAAATGATGTACTGCTTACTGGTGGTGGAATTATTCCTAATGAAGACATTGAAGAGTTAGCAAATATTGGTGTTGGTAAGCTTTTTACTCCTGGAACTAATACACAAGATATAGCAGATTATATTAAAGATTGGGTTCTAAAAAATAGAAGTTTTTAAAGTTTTAAATTATTTCGCACTCCGTATTCCGCACTTCGCAATTAAAAAAAACATGCATATTCAAAAACCTTATTTAGTTGGTATTACTGGAGGAAGTGCCATGGGAAAAACACATTTTTTAAATTCCCTAAAAAAACTTTTTTCTACTGATGAACTTTGTGTAATTAGCCAAGACAATTACTATAAACTTTCCTACGAACACCAATTAGATGCGGAGGGAAATATTAATTTTGATTTGCCTGAGTGTATTGATTTAGCTGCTTTTGCAGCCGATTTAGAGAAACTTCATAATAATGAAACTATTTACAGAAACGAATATTTGTTTCAACACGAAAATCAAGTTGGACCACTTTTAACGTTTAAACCCGCTCCAATAATTGTTTGTGAAGGTTTATTTATTTTTTATTCTGAAGCAATTCGCAATCAATTCGATTTAAAAATATTCATTCAAGCCGATGAATCAATTGCATTGAATAGGCGTTTAAAACGTGATTCTGCAGAGCGAAATATTCCAGACTCTTATATTCGTTATCAATGGCATAACCACGTAATGCCAGCTTACGAAAAATTCCTTTTACCTTTTTTATCACAAGCAGATATTATAGTCAATAACAATAACCATTTTGATAATAGTTTAATAGTTTTAGACGACCATTTTAGGTATCAAATTGAGAAAAATAAGAGAAGTGTTCAGCTATAAATAAAACTTTTAATTGTTCCATGGTAAATAAAAAATTATTCCTTCTTTTATTTTCATTCATTGCATTTACTTTTATTTTAAATGCTCAAACTAAAACTGAACGTTTTTTCAAAGATAAATATTTGAATAAAGAAGTTGCGGAAAGCAAAGCAAATTACAAGTTAATTATTCATAAGAATTTAGATGAAACAATCACCTCTGAAGTGATAGATTTAAATAACGACAAAACCATTAGGAGTTCAACATTTAAAGGCGAAGAGCCTTTTGGTATTTGGATTTCAGAATATGAAAAATCTAATTTTGATTACAACTTCTCTATTAATTACTCAGATGCTAATTGTACTGATTGTTATAAAGATAGTTTGATTAAAGAATTTTTTGAAAATAACGATACCATCAATTATAAAGCACCGATACTTTCCACCGGAGAAAAAAACATTTACGAGTTTTTAGCTGAAAAAATTAATTATCCAGCTTTTGCAAAAGAAAATAATATTCAAGGTCAATTGTATTTATCATTTATTGTAGATGAAAATGCAACTATTACAGATATTCGAGTGAATAAAGGTGTGCATATCATTTTAGATAAAGAAACTGTTAGGGTATTAAGGTCAATTAAGTTTTCAAATCCATGTTTGCTTAATAACAAACCCATAAAAGTACAATTTAAATTGCCTTTTATTTACCGATTAGACAATTAATTACTCAAAAATTTCGTTAGGACCAGGAACTTTAAATACTAAAAAATTAGTACCAATAAAGTTAAG
>JBIILW010000020.1:0-13260 GCA_044338265.1 Bacteroidia bacterium
ATTCAAGTATTTCTGTTGGTTTTAAGTTATTAGCTTCCAAACAAATTGATGCATTTGTGAGCGCTGGTAATACAGGCGCTATGTTAGTTGGTTCCATGTTTACTATTAAACCAATTGAAGGTGTAATTAGACCTACCATAACTGCCACACTTCCAAGACCTGATGGTAAATTTTGTTTGGTTTTGGACGTTGGTGCTAATGCCGATTGTAAACCAGATGTTCTTTATCAATTTGCCGTTTTGGGTAGCCTAATGATGAAACATGTTCACGGGATTGAAGATCCTAGAATTGGTTTATTAAGCATAGGTGAAGAAAAAGAAAAAGGAAATTTAGTAACTATTTCTGCTCATCAATTAATGGAAGAATCCAACTCTTTTCATTTTGTTGGTAATGTAGAAGGCAGAGATATTATGTCGGATAAATGCGATGTAATTGTTTGTGAAGGATTTACCGGAAATGTGGTGTTAAAAGCCTTCGAATCGTTTTATTCTGTTATGAAAAAACGTGGTGTAAAAGATGACTTTTTAGACAGATTTAATTATGAAAATTATGGTGGTACTCCAATTTTAGGCGTAAATGCACCAGTGTTAATAGGTCATGGAATTTCAAATGCAAAAGCATTTAAAAATATGATTTTTTCTGCTCGTGATGTGATCAATTCAGATTTATGTAACATTGTTCGAGAAGAATTTAAAAACTTAGTTCCTATTCAATAATTAAATTTAAAACACTTTTTTTAAAGGTGTTTTTTTTATAAAAAAAATAAAGTATTTGTAAATTGAAATTTCTTATAAATATTTTGATAATTAAAAATTTAAATGACAAAAATTACAGCTGCAATTACTGCCGTTAACGGTTATGTTCCACCAAAAATTTTAACAAATAAAGATTTGGAGAAATTAGTGGATACCAACGATGAATGGATTACAAGTAGGACTGGAATAAAGGAAAGAAGAATATTAGCCGATGGCTTAGGTACTTCCGATATGGCTTTTGAAGCTGCAAAAGGTTTACTTGAAAAAAGAGGAATATTAGCAACGGAAATTGATTTAATTGTTTTTTGTACGGTAACTCCCGATATGGTTTTTCCCGCTTCAGCTTGTATTTTAGCCGATAAAATTGGCGCTACAAATGCTTTTGGTTTCGATTTATCTGCTGCTTGCTCAGGGTTTATTTTTGGATTAGAAACAGGAAGTAGATTTATTCAAAGTGGTGTTTATAAAAAAGTTTTAGTTGTAGGTGGCGATAAAATGTCGTCAATCATTGATTATTCAGATAGAAATACTTGCGTAATTTTTGGTGATGGTTGTGGTTGTGTTTTACTAGAACCTAATACGGAAGGAAATGGGGTGGTTGATGCTATTTTGAAAGTTGATGGTGGCGGAAGACATTTTTTACATCAAAAAGCAGGTGGTTCAGTTAAACCAGCAAGCCATGAAACCATTGATGCAAGAGAACATTTTGTGTACCAAGAAGGTCAAACTGTTTATAAATTTGCAGTAAAAGGAATGGCAGACGTGAGCGCTGAAATTATGGAACGAAACAATTTGACAGCAGATGATGTTGCATGGTTAGTTCCTCACCAAGCTAATTTAAGAATTATAGATGCTACTGCAAATAGAATGGGAGTAGATAAAAGTAAAGTAATGATTAATATTGATCATTTTGGTAATACCACCAATGGCACAATTCCTTTATTATTATGGGAATGGGAAAGCCAACTTAAAAAAGGTGATAATTTAATTTTAGCAGCTTTTGGCGGTGGATTTACTTGGGGTGCAATTTATTTAAAGTGGGCTTATTAGTTTATTTTCATACTCATAATTAGAAATTTATATATTTAAGAATAAAAAAAATTGACATTTACATTTTAAAAAATATTTTTACAGTTAAAAATAAATCAGAATATCATGGAATTAAAAGAAATAAAAGAGTTAATAAGATTAGTAGCGGAAAGTGGAGTATCGGAAGTAGAAGTTGAACGCGGTGATTTTAAAGTTTCAATTAAAAAAGCCGAAGAAAAAACTACCATTATTCAACAAGTTGCTGCACCAATAACTCATACCATTGAAGCCGCACCAATTGCTCAAGCACCAATAGCATCTTCTCATATGCCAGCGGTAACTTCAGCTCCAGTTGTTAGTAATTTAATAACTATCAAATCGCCAATGATTGGTACTTATTATAAAACTCCTAGCCCTGATAAGCCAGCGTTTGTAAACATTGGTGATGAAATAAAAGTTGGACAAGTATTATGCATTGTTGAAGCGATGAAATTGTTCAATGAAATTGAATCAGAAGTAACTGGTAGAATTGTGAAAATATTAGTTGAAAACGCTTCACCTGTTGAGTACGATCAACCATTATTTTTGGTTGAACCCATGTAATTTCATTTGTTGAGATATTATATAATTAATTAATTACAAAGTTTTAGAACTGAGTAAAAAAAATATTTTACTTTTAACAATCCCAAAATGTTTAAAAAGATACTAATTGCCAATAGAGGCGAAATAGCATTGCGAATTATTCGTACTGCAAAGGAAATGGGTATAAAAACAGTAGCTGTATACAGTACTGCCGATAAAGAAAGTTTACATGTAAGATTTGCTGATGAAGCAGTATGTATTGGACCTCCACCATCAAATCTTTCTTATTTAAATATGGCTAGCATTATAGCCGCTGCCGAAATTACCAATGCCGATGCCATTCATCCTGGTTATGGTTTTTTAAGTGAAAACGCTAAATTTAGCCAGATTTGTAAAGATCATGGAATAAAATTTATTGGCGCTAGTCCAGAAATGATTAATTCTATGGGTGATAAGGCAAATGCCAAAGATACCATGAAAAAAGCGGGAGTTCCAGTAGTTCCTGGTTCTGATGGTTTGCTTGAAAGCTTTGAACAAGGTATAACTATTGCCCAAGAAATTGGCTATCCTGTAATTATTAAAGCTACTGCTGGCGGTGGTGGAAGAGGTATGAGAATTATTTGGAATGCGGAAGAGTTTGAAAAAAATTGGGATAGCGCAAGACAAGAATCTAAAGCTGCCTTTGGAAACGATGGTATGTATTTAGAAAAATATATTGAGGAGCCTCGTCATATTGAAATTCAGTTAGCTGGAGATCAGTACGGAAAAGTTTGTCATTTATCGGAAAGAGATTGTTCAATTCAACGCAGACACCAAAAATTAGTAGAGGAATCTCCTTCTCCATTTATGACTCCTGAATTAAGAGAAAAAATGGGTGAAGCAGCTAAAAAAGGTGCAGCATCTATAGGATACGAGGGTTTAGGAACTATTGAATTTTTAGTTGATAAGCATAGAAATTTCTATTTCATGGAAATGAATACGCGTATTCAAGTGGAACATCCAGTTACTGAAGAAGTAATTAATTTTGACTTAGTAAAAGAGCAAATTTTATTAGCTGCAGGTGTTCCAATCAGTGGAAAAGATCATTATCCAACCAAGCATTGTATTGAAGTTCGTATCAATGCCGAAGATCCTTTTAATAACTTTAGACCAACACCAGGAAAAATTGAATATTTGCATAAGCCCGGTGGACATGGAGTTAGAGTAGACACACACGTTTACGCAGGTTATACCATTCCATCTAATTACGATAGTATGATTGCAAAAATGATTGTAAGTGCACAAACTCGTGAAGAAGCAATTATTAAAATGGAACGTGCCTTAGGAGAATTTATTTTAGAAGGTCCTGGTATAAAAACAACCATTCCATTGCACTTAAAATTAATGCAAAACGAAGATTTTAAAGCAGGGAATTTTACTACAGCTTTTATGAATGATTTTGATATCAACAAATAAAATTAAAAACTATAAAGTAAAAAGTCCACTCAGTTTTGAGTGGACTTTTTTATTGATAAAATATTACTAATAACCATATTTTTCTTTCCATCTATTTTTCAAAAATTGTCGTTGTTCGTTTTCCCTAGCATTATTTCCCGGCTCATAAAATTTTTGTCCACTGATGCCATCTGGTAAAAATTCCTGTATAACAAAATTGTTTTCATACACGTGTGCATAGTGATAATCTGATCCATATTTCAAGTCTTTCATTAATTGTGTAGGTGCATTTCTTAAATGCAATGGAACCGGTAAATTACCATTTTTTTTAACCGTACTCATGGCCTCGTCAATGGCCAAATAACTGGCATTGCTTTTTACCGATGTAGCCAAATAAATGACTGTTTGACTCAATATAATTCGAGCCTCAGGCATGCCAATCATTTGAATAGCTTGAAAACAATTGGTAGCTAAAAGCAATGCATTTGGATTAGCGTTTCCGATGTCTTCGCTAGCCAAAATAAGCATTCTTCTAGCTATAAATTCTATACTTTCTCCAGCGTCTAACATTCTTGCCAAATAATAAACAGCAGCATTTGGGTCGCTTCCTCGCATTGATTTTATAAAAGCTGAAATTACATTATAATGTTCCTCGCCACCTTTATCGTACATAGCAGTTTTTTGCTGCAAAATTCTGGTTGTACTTTCATTATTTATAATAATAGGAGTTGTATTGGTTTGAGTAATTATTTGCTCTAATATGTTTAATAATTTCCTTGCATCGCCACCACTGTGTACAAACAAGGCCTCGGTTTCACTAAAAGTTATATTTTTGCTTTGCAACCATTCATCAGTGGCCATTGCTTTGTCTATAATTTGCTGTAAATGCTCCTTATTTAACTCTTTTAAAATATATACTTGACAGCGCGAAAGCAATGCATTATTTACTTCAAAACTTGGGTTTTCGGTAGTAGCACCAATTAACACAATACTGCCATTTTCAACTGCGCCCAAAAGTGCATCTTGCTGGCTTTTATTAAATCGGTGTATTTCATCTAAAAACAATAATACTTTTCCAATGGTTTTTGCTTCTGTAATTATTTTTCTAACATCGGCCACACCAGCATTGATGGCACTTAAACCATAAAAAGGTAAGTTTAATTCTTGCCCAATTATTCGTGCAAGCGTAGTTTTTCCAACACCTGGAGGTCCCCAAAAAATAATAGATGGAATGCTTTTGTTTTGAATTGCCTCACGCAAAATAGCCCCTTTGCCTATTAAATGTTCCTGCCCTGTATATTCATCTAAGTTTTTAGGTCTTACTCTTTCGGCTAACGGTTTTTGTATATTCATTTTATTGCAAATGTATTTGCAATAATAAGCATCAAATTTTCAGTTCAATAATTGTAGTTAATAATAATTGGTTTTTGCCGTTTGCCTTGCTTTTTGAACTGTTTAAAATATTTATAAATTATTCCATTTTATCAATAGTATTTTTCTATTTTTGAAAATAATAAAATGTTAAAACAAGGACTATATCAAAAACAACAGCAAAAGCTTTCGCCTTTGCAAATTCAGTTCATTAAGTTGTTGCAACTTACCACTGTTGATTTTTTGCAGCGCATTGATTTGGAAATGATTGAGAATCCTGCTTTGTTAAGTAATAAGGATACAGATGCTTTGCCAAGTGAAGATCCAAAAACCGAAACTCAAGAAAATGAAGAATATGAAAAGGATTCAAGTGTAGATGATTATTTGGCAAGTGAATCTTTTGATGTGAAGGAATATGTAAATGATGAATATGAACCTGATGGTTTTCATTTAAGTGACGAGGGTAATGAAGAACGAAAAGACTCGCCAATAGCTGATACTTCTACTTTTCATGATGCATTATTAGAACAATTTAGTGCTGTAGTAACCTCAGAAAAAGAAGAAATTATAGGTAATCAAATTATAGGAACTATTGACGATGATGGTTATTTGCGTAGGCCTTTGGAATCAATTATAAACGATTTAGCTTTTGCTCAAAACATAGAAACTGATTTGTCGGAAATGAAGCATGTATTGGCCAAAATACAAAAATTAGATCCTCCCGGAATTGGTGCTACAAGCCTGCAACAATGTTTAATTATTCAATTGCAACGCAAAGATTATTATAACCGTGCCATTGAATTAGCCATTGAAGTTTTAGAGAAATATTTTGAAGAATTTACCAAAAAACATTATGAAAAAATAGCAAGAGAATTACACCTTGACGATGAAAAAATAAAGTCGATAATAGGAATAATTACCAAATTGAATCCTAAACCAGGTGATAGTTATGGCGGGCAAGCTGCCCAATATATTATGCCCGATTTTACTTTGAATGATGAAGGGGGCATTTTAAGTGTAAGTTTAAACGGAAGAAACACGCCTGATTTGCGTATTAGCAGAACTTATATGGATGCTTTAAAAGCATATGATAAAAGCGATGTGCCTACCAAAGAGCAAAAAGATACAGTGATGTATATTAAGCAAAAATTAGATGGAGCAAAATGGTTTATTGATAGCATTAAACAACGTCAAAACACATTGCTTACTACCATGAATGCCATTTTACAATACCAACACAAATACTTTGAAGATGGCGATGACAGTAAACTAAAACCAATGATTTTAAAAACCATTGCCGATATGACTGGCTACGATATTTCAACCATTAGCAGGGTTGCAAATAGTAAATATATTCAAACTAGTTGGGGAATTGTATCGTTAAAATATTTTTTTAGTGAGGGAATTACCAACGATGATGGGGAGGAAGTAAGTAGCCGAGAAGTAAAAAAAATATTGAAAGAAGCCATTGAAGTAGAGGATAAACACAAGCCCCTACCTGATGAAAAATTGATGGAAATATTGAAAGAAAAAGGATATAATATTGCTCGAAGAACTGTGGCTAAATACCGTGAACAACTAAATTTACCCGTAGCTAGGTTACGAAAAGAACTTTAAATTTGAATGGCATTGTACTTTGTAGTTGATGATATTTTCCCTGATTCGGTTTTAACCAGAAGGAAAGATGGCCTACTGGCCGTTGGTGGAAAAATGAGTCCCGACTTGGTTTTGAAAGCTTATAGGAAAGGAATTTTTCATTGGTTCAACGATCCAGAATTTCCCATGTGGTTTAGCCCAAATCCTAGAACTGTTATTTATCCAAGTGAAATTTATATTTCAAAAAGTATGAAGAAGCTCATTAATAGTAAGAAGTTTGATATTACTATTGATAAAGATTTTGAACAATTAATTAGGCTTTGCAGAACCGAAAGGCTAAAAAATGAAGGCACTTGGATTAGCGAAGAAATAGAAGATATTTATAATATTTTACACCTAAAAGGTCATGCACATAGTGTAGAAGTTTGGTTCGAAAACAAATTAGTTGGTGGACTTTATGGTGTTGCCATTGGCAAATGTTTTATGGGTGAAAGTATGGTGAGTACCATGAGTAATGCAAGCAAAACAGCCATGATTTATTTATGCCAACACCTTCAAAAATTTGATTTTCACTTTATAGATTGTCAAATTGAAAACCCCCATTTAATGAGCATGGGCGCTGTAAATATTCCACGAAAAGATTTCTTAAAAGAATTGAATCAATTTATAAAATTAAGCAGTAATGCTTTTGATAAGGAAAATTTATAAGAGGTAATTTAGAAAAAAGATGGGCATTTTATTCTTCCAGGTAATCTGTAAGCCAAACAAGTACTAAAAGTCATATACCAATCATTATAATTATCAGAACCTCTCATGGAGCCAGCAACACCAGGTTTAGTACCAATAACTTCATAACTTCTATCTGCTATTTGTTGCGTTCTTAAACTGCTTTTACTTAAGTCAGCATATTTACCACTTACATCGTCAATATAGTCAGTATAAGTTTTTCTAATATTAAAGTTTGCTTCTAAACTTAAGTTTCTAGCAAAAATCCATTTTGCGCCAATGCCAAAAGGTACTGCAAATGAATAAGTACCATAAATTACATCTTCAGTCTTTAAGTCGCGAAGGTTAACTGCTTGTCCGGCATAAATTGTTTGAGGTGTATATTTAAAACCTGCTAATCCGCCAAATATATAGCCAGTTATTTTACTATCTAAAACACCATAACCATAATTTGCGAAATTATATTCAACTATCCCCGCATATTCTGTAATATTATTGGTAAAACTTAAATTACGTGATTTGTTAAAGTCAAAATTTTTGTCGGTTCCACTTACTTGTAATGAAGTAATTTGGCCAGTTAAAGCCCAAACTTTACTTAAATTTAAGCGTGCAAATACATTCAATGTGGGATTAGATTCATTCAAAGCAATACTTGGTGCCAAATCGCCCCAATAATTGGCAATTCCAATTCCAAATCCAACATCTACTCGTTGTGCATTGGCACTAATTAATTTTACTAAAAAAAATATAATGAAAAGCTTTTTCAAAGAGTTTGTGTTTAGTTGAAAAAGGTAGGACACCCTTGACCTCTTGAACGAATCATATAGCTAATTGTAATTCCAGAAATAAAATATAAATCGTTTTCAAAATTCTGTTTATTACTGCGTAAAACGGTATCTTTAAAACGAATATTTAATGGATCAATTTCAGTACTTCTATCGGAAAGGAAAGCAGCAGTAGCTCCAGTATTTGATTTTACAACATTGTTATCGGCATAGTAACCACCTACATCATCCAAATAATTGGTGGTTGTATACCTAAGTCCTGTTTCAAATCCTATTAAAAATGCATCACTAATTCTTGTTCTAAAACCTATTCCAAATGGAACCATAATTTCAGTTAAATTATATTTTTTTCTTTCGTTATAAGTAGTTGAACCCTGACCTTCTGTGGCTAAAGGTTGTAATTCGTACACTTTTCCTACTGAATCTGATTTAGGATTAAAATTAAATACACCAATTCCTGCAAAAACATAAGGAATAAATGGACGATTACTCAAATTTTTTATATCATTTTTCAATAAATTATATTCAAAATGAGCACTAAATTCATAAATATCTGTAAAAAAATTTAAGTTCCTAAGTTTTGATGCATCATTGGAACTTTGCTTGTCATCCCCACTAATATGGCCATAACTAACCATACCTTTTACAGCAATCTTATCCGAAAAATTATATCTTCCAAAAAAAGATGTAGCAAAATAAGTATTGTTAAAATTTATTTTTTCATCACTCAAATCACCTAAATAATGTGATGTGCCAAATAGCATTCCAAGCTCAATTTGCTGCGCTTTTGCAGTAAAACAATTTAATGTAATTATTATAAAAACTATTAATGGTTTTATTAAATTCATAGAAAACAAAAATATATATTTTTTTAAATGTTCAAAGACTTTTTTTATAGGAACAGAAACTTATCAGAAATTTTACGAAAGGAATGATTTTTTAAAACACCTTCTTAAATTTATTTTAATCAATTTCATTAGTTTTTACTCTGATATTCAAGTTATCTAAGTAAAATTTACAATACTTAATGGTTCTGCCTCTTTCTGAAAAAAGTTTTTCATAATGAGTGGTTATATTCCTTAAATTATCATAATTATGAGCTTCATGGTGCACATTTCTAATAATTTCTACTGGTTTTATATTCAATTGCGCTAATGTTTCTAATGTGTAAACAAACAAATTATCATCATCTGTTTTAAAGTGGATGGGCCCATTTTCTTTTAAAACTTCTTTGTAAATAGCTAAAAATTCTGGGTGCGTTAATCGGTTTTTTTCATGTCTTTCTTTTGGAAATGGATCAGGAAAAGTAATCCAAATTTCATCCACTTCATTTTTTTCAAAAACTTCTTTTAGTTTTTGAACAGTCATTCTTACAAACGCAGAATTTTGTAGGTTTTCTGCTTGCGCAATTTTAGCACCCTTCCACATTCTGTTGCTTTTTATATCTATTCCAATAAAATTGGTATTCAAATCCAGTTGCGATAAATTTACCGTGTATTCGCCCTTACCGCAGGCCAATTCAAGAATTATTGGATTTTGGTTTTTAAATACTTGCGTTTGCCATTTTCCTTTTAAATGAAATGGAAAATCGAAACAGTTATTCATCACTGAAAATTCTGCAAAACGTTTTAATTTTTGTTGTCCCATATTACACAAAAATGATGTGTTTAATGTATGTTTTATTGAGGTTTTGAATGAGTTGTAGTTGAATGATTGGTATGATGATTGACTCCTTTTGGTTTCTTTTTAAAACCATTATTTTTCTTAAAATCATTAAACGGTCGGTGTTCTTTTACTTCCGGTTGGTATAAAGGTGCCTCACCCAAAAATGTTGGCAATGGTAATTTTGGAACTTCAGCTCCGATTAAATTTTCAATACTAAAAAACCTGCGTTGGTCTTTCTGATTGATAAATGTAATAGCCGTTCCAGTACTTTCAGCCCTTGCGGTTCGGCCTATTCTGTGAATATAATCTTCAGGATCTGGTGGAACATCAAAATTAATTACCAAACTTATTCCATCTACATCTATTCCACGCGAAAGAATATCGGTGCCAATTAATATTTGAACTTCTTTATTTTTAAACGCACGCATAATATCTTCTCGCTCCGATTGTTCCAAATCGCTATGGAAAGCTTTAATCGATAATTTGCTGCGTTGCAATTCTTTGTTCAGTTCCTTTACTTTTTCTTTGGTACCAGCAAAAATAATTACACTGTTATGTTCTTTCTCTGTTAGTATATGTTTTACCAATGCTATTTTTTGCGCATCGTAAACCATGAATGCTTGCTGTAATATTCCCGCTGCTGGCTTACTTAACGCAATATTTATTTGCTCCGGATTTTTTAATATTTTATTTGCTAAAGTTCTAATTTTTGGCGGCATGGTTGCCGAAAATAAAACAGTTTGCCTATCGGTTGGCAAGTAATTTATAATGCGCATGATGTCGTCATTAAAACCCATGTCAAGCATTCTGTCGGCTTCGTCTAACACCAAATGTTTTAGTGTACTCATGTCTACTTTTCCTGCCGAAGTAAGCATGGCAAGTAACCTACCTGGAGTGGCTATAATTATATCAGCACCTTCGCGCATGGCTTTCTTTTGTTGGTCAAAAGCGGCACCATCAGTTCCACCATAAATTGAAATAGAACTAATTCCCAAGAAGTATGCAAAACCTTCTACTTGCTGGTCTATTTGTTGCGCTAATTCTCGGGTTGGCGCTATAATTAATGTGTTTAAATTACGCGTTTCTGTTTGTACTATTTTACTTAAAATAGGCAATAAATAAGCAGCTGTTTTCCCCGTTCCAGTTTGAGCGCATGCTATTAAATCTTTGTTTTCAACGATTAATGGAATGGCTAATTCTTGAATTGGAGTGGGCTTGTCGTAGCCCATTGAATATAGGCCGTCTAATAGCCTTTGGTCAAAATTAAAGTCAGTAAAGTTCAACTATTTTTTGTGTTTAAATTGCATTTGATTTTTTGTTTTTAAAAAAAATGCTGGGTAATATTTATAAATTTTGCTCAATATATGTATTTATTTTGCTAACTCAATTTTTAGCAAACAATTATCAAATTTATTGAAATGGGTTTTATCTTATTCTATCGGCACTTTTTACTAAATCATCATCCTTTTTTATTAATCGCAATACTCTAAAGTTGAGGTATAAATTAAATATCATCAACATGACACCAAGGGTAGAGTATGGCATTAATTTTCCAAATTCAAAGCCAGGTATATAATTGATTGCTTTAGCAAAAACTGCAGAATACATCATTATCATGACTAAAAAGTTTAAACGTGTTAGCTTCATTTGTTTTTCGCGGTTTTTATAGCTAAAAATAATGCTTAATGTTAATCCAATCAATATGGCTGCAATGGCAATTAAACCGTATTGTATGGTTTGTGATTTTAAAATACTGGTTTGTGTTTCGTGGCCACCAACCATGCTTTTTTGCACTTCGGTAACTTTAAAATAAAATATGTTTAAGTCATATTCGTCTACCCCATTGGTAGGATTTGCTTGTTTCAATGATAGTAAACTGCCACTAAACATTACTGAGGTTAATACGATAATGGCAATTAAATATACGGTTTGAATGCGTTGAATCATGGTTTTTTTATGTTTTAAAAGTGCCGCAATTTATACCAAAACAACAAAGGTTTTTAAATTTTTTCTTAAAAAAACCTTTGTTAGTTATGGTTATGCCGCTTTTAAATTCAAAAAACTAGTTGTATGCGGCATATAAATCTTTATTGGAATTTTTAAAAATGAAAAGTAGCATTAGATTTGCCATGCAATTTTTTAAGAAAAATATAACATGAAAGACGTTTTTATTATAGATGCTGTGCGTACACCAGTTGGTAAATTTGGTGGTTCTTTAAGTACCATTCGCCCCGATGATTTAGGTGCTGAAGTAATCAAAGCCTTAATAGCCCGCAATCCAAACATTGATATCAATGAAATAGAAGATGTAATTTTTGGCGCTGCCAATCAAGCAGGTGAGGACAATAGAAACGTGGCACGAATGAGTGCTTTATTAGCTGGTTTGCCCATCACAGTTGGCGGTAATACCGTGAATCGTTTATGTGCTTCGGGATTACAAAGTATAGCCGATGCTAGCCGTGCCATTGCTTGTGGCGATGGTGAAATATATATTGCAGGAGGCACAGAAAGCATGACTCGCGCTCCTTTTGTAATGGCCAAGGCCGATGTTGCTTTTAGCAGAACACCCGAAATTTATGATACCACCATTGGCTGGCGATTTACCAATAAAAAATTATCGGAATTATATCATCCATATTCTATGGGTGAAACGGCCGAAAATATTGCAGCGCAATGGAAAATTAGCCGTGAGGCGCAAGATGAATTTGCCTTTGCTTCGCAATTAAAATACCAAGCCGCTCACGATTCAAATATTTTTGCGAACGAAATTATTCCTATTAACATTCCCCAAAAGAAAGGCGATACCATTGTTTTTAATAAAGACGAGCATCCTCGTTTGGGAACTATGGACGATTTAACAAAACTAAAGCCTGCTTTTAAAAAGGATGGTTCGGTTACCGCTGGCAATTCAAGTGGAATAAATGATGGCGCTTCCGCTTTAATTTTAGCATGTGAAGATGCTGTAAAAAAATATAATTTAACGCCAATGGCTCGTTTGGTAAGTAGGGGAATGGCTGGTGTTCATCCGTCTATTATGGGAATTGGACCTGTTCCTGCTACGCAAAAAGCGTTGAAACGTGCGGGTTTAACCATGAACCAAATTGGGTTGGTGGAATTAAATGAAGCCTTTGCTGCGCAAGGTTTGGCGTGCATGCACGATTTGCAAATGAACCCAGAAATAGTAAATGTGAACGGTGGTGCTATTGCAATTGGTCATCCGCTGGGAGCAAGTGGCGCTAGGATTTCAACTACTTTAATTCACCAAATGCAAAAACAAAATGTTCAATATGGTTTAGCTACCATGTGCATTGGCGTTG
>JBIILW010000251.1:0-3665 GCA_044338265.1 Bacteroidia bacterium
TTTACCTTCTGCTAAATTATAAACTGTTGCAGGTGCTGTATTGGTTAATGATGATGCAGCTTCATAACCTTCCGCAGATTTTGGCAAGTTATAAGTTGCAAAATCTAATTGACCACGTGCAATTGTATGTTCTGCAGGTAAACGCATGTTCATACCATTTGCATTAATTGAATTCGGTTTATCTGCTTCCTGAGTTAATGGCTCATAAGCGAAAGAATGGTACATATTTGGCGCGTATTCCATTCCAGGATTATCACCTCCAGCTGAACAAGATGCAAATATTGCTATGCTTGAACTTACTAAAATTGCTATGCTTATTTTATTTAATTTCATAGTATTAATCTTCAAACTCCTTTTCTCTTATTTCTATTGCGCCTTTACTTTTCAATAATTCGCTTAATTCTGCAATATTTGTTTTGTTTGGAATCACATCTACTGCAACCACAAATAAATCGTCAGTTACTCTAATGTCTATAATATCGGCATTTTTACCCCAAACCATTCTGTTTACGTAAAAAAAGCAAGCTACCATTCCAAAAGCTGTACATAAAATAGAAAGTTCAAATGTAATTGGAATATAAGTTGGAATGTGTAAAAATGGTTTTCCACCAATGTTTATTTGCCAATCAAAAAATGACACATAAGTTTGTAATGTTAAAGCTAAAGTAATACCTGTCATAGCAAAAATGAAAGCTGCAACGGTTAATCTTGATCTTTTAATTCCCATTACTCTGTCAATACCATGTATTGCAAATGGTGAATATACATCTCTTACTCTATAACCATCATGAATTAACTTTTTAGTTGCATCATAAATATGGTCAGGATCTTCATAAATTCCTAAAATTACTTTATTAGTGTCCATGAACTGAATCTCCTTTCGTATCGTGAGCGTTGTTTGCCATTTTGTGATTGTTATTTAATAAATCGGTATAATGTTTTTCTAATTCCAAACCATGTTTTGTTTTTACAATACTTTTTAATTCAGCCATGTTAATAGCTGGTAAAAATTTCATGAATAGGAAAAAGAAGAAAAAGAATAATCCAAATGAACCTAATAATATTCCAAATTCAATAATAGTAGGTGTGTACATCGTCCAACTTGATGGTAAAAAATCTCTATGTAATGAAGTTACAATAATTACAAAACGCTCAAACCACATTCCAATATTTACGATGATTGACATAATAAAAATAAACCAAGGTGTTGTTCTTGCCCATCTTGACCAAAAAACTTGAGGGGCTAATAGGTTGCAACCCATCATAATCCAATAACTCC
Organism: Bacteroidia bacterium; assembly: GCA_044338265.1. Classification (GTDB taxonomy): domain Bacteria; phylum Bacteroidota; class Bacteroidia; order UKL13-3; family UKL13-3; genus JAAFJM01. Next base: position 1,280 of record JBIILW010000251.1, read on the forward strand.
ACCAATATGGTCCAGTTGCACGGTTTATAAATGCGTATTGTTCGTATTCTACTCCTGAATAAGCTGCCACAAAGAATTCTGTAATATAGGCTAAACCTACTAAAGTTCCTGTTAACATTACTACTCTACACATAGCATCTAAATGTTCTGTTGTAATATAATCTTTATAATTTAAAACTTCACGGGCTACAATTAATAAGGTTAATACCATTCCAAATCCAGAGAAAATTGCACCAGCAACAAAATATGGAGGAAAAATAGTGGTATGCCAACCTGGTACCAACGAGGTAGCAAAATCCATAGATACAATTGAATGCACTGATAATACTAATGGAGTAGAAATAGCAGCTAATATTAAACTGATTACTTCGTAACGATGCCATACTCTAGTAGAACCGTTCCAACCCATTGCAAAAAAGCCATACCAAAATTTACGTGCTTTGGTAACAGCTCTATCACGAACTGTAGCAATATCTGGAATTAAACCAACATACCAAAATACCAATGAAACCGAGAAATAAGTAGAAATTGCAAACACATCCCAAACCAATGGAGAGTTAAAATTAACCCATAAACTACCAAAAGCATTTGGCAATGGAATAGGCCAATAAGCTACCCATGGTCTTCCCATATGTGAAACAATAAACGATGCCGCACAAATTACAGCAAAAATAGTCATTGCTTCTGCAGAACGGTTAATTGACATACGCCATTTTTGACGGAATAATAATAATACTGCAGAAATTAACGTACCGGCATGACCAATACCTACCCAAAATACAAAGTTGGTAATATCAAAAGCCCAACCTACAGTTTTGTTTAAACCCCACGCTCCTATACCAACTAACATGGTGTAGGTAGTTGAAAATAGCCAAAGTGCTAATACTAATGATGATAAACCAAATCCAATCCACCATGCTTTTGATGGCTTATTTTCTATAGGACGTGTGATTTCCTTTGTGATATCACTGTAGGTTTTACCACCCGTTATGAGCATATCTCTTATTGGTGATTCGTATGACATGTAATTATATTATTTTAAATTTAAAAATTGATTGAATATTTAATGTTTATTTCTTATGAATGAGCATGTGCTTCGTTTGAATGAACTTCGTGCTTTTCTTCATGTTTTTCTTCATGTTTTTCTGGTGCTTTTTGTTCACCTGCAATTGACTCATCTACATTTCTTATTTTAGTCATGTAGCCTACCGATGGTTGAACATTATACTCTTCTAATAAAACATATTTACGTTCATTTTTAAATAGTTTAGAAATTTCACTAGTTGCATCGTTCATGTCACCAAATATTAATGCATCGGCAGGACAAGATTGTTGACAAGCAGTTTTTACATCACCATCTACCATTTTACGGTTTTCAATTTTAGCTTTTAACTTGCTAGCTTGAATACGTTGAACGCAGAATGAACATTTTTCCATTACACCACGTGAACGCACTGTAACGTCAGGATTGATAACCATTCTTCCTAAATCATTGTTAAAATGGAAATCAAAATCATCATTCTCTCTGTATTTGAACCAATTGAATCTACGAACTTTATAAGGACAGTTGTTAGCGCAATATCTTGTACCTACACAACGGTTATAAGCCATTTGATTCAATCCTTCAGAACTATGAACAGTTGCTAATACCGGACAAACAGTTTCGCAAGGCGCATGACCACAATGTTGGCACATCATGGGTTGGTGCATAACAGTAACATGTTCAAAATCTATATTATTGTCTTTGTTATCGTACTCTTTTTCTTTTGTAGAAGGTTTTCCAGTTGCTAAGTTTTTAAAACTATAGTACCTGTCAATTCTAATCCAATGCATTTCTCTGCTGTTTAAAATTTCTTTTCTACCAACAACAGGAACATTATTTTCAGCCGAACAACTAACTACGCATGAACCACAACCAGTACAAGCATTCATATCAATTGCCATTCCCCATTTGTGTCCTTTGCTATCATGCTCTTCCCATAATGAAATAATATGAGCATGCTCGTTATTACCAGCACTAGGATTTTTAATATACTCGTTTAAAGAAGCTTCACGTAATAAATTACGTCCTTCAATAGTTTGATGCGTTTGTGTTAATGGCAATTCATATCCATCATCGGTTTTAGTTAATGTTATACCGTTTGAAGCGTTATAACTAAAAGTATTGTTTTCAAAACTTACTAAACCAAAAGCATTTTTACCTAAACCTTTTCCAAAGTTTGAAGCTACTTTACCTTTTAATTTACCGTAACCCATTGCCAAGCCAATAGTTGAATTGGCTTGTCCTGGTTGAATCAAAATTGGTAGACCCTCAATAGTTGTTTTACCAGCTTTTAAAGTTACAACATCACCTTGTTTCAAATTAAATTGATCAGCAGTTACTTTA
>JBIILW010000252.1:0-3653 GCA_044338265.1 Bacteroidia bacterium
GTTGTTGTTTGCTAATACATAAGTTGGTTTAAAAGTACCTGCTTTCCCAACATATGCTACTTGCGCAGCTCCAATATATTCTCCTCTTTGGTATGTAATACCATCAGTTGGAACTTCAGTAATTGTACCGTTTTTTTTGCGTAAAACTACATAATTTTCCGTGGTTGAACTAGTATCGGCAATGGTAACATTCATGCCATAAGCAGTTACATTTGCAAAACTAATATTGGTTGATTTAAAACTTGGTTCAGTTGCTAAACTACCTGCTATTCCATATAAATTAACTGTAAATTGTGTTTTGTCTATATCATTATTGAAAATATTAATAGCAGCCAATTTACTTCCATTTCCAGTAGTATTTAATGTACAATTGATGATGGTTGAATCATTGGCGGCAACCGATATTGGCAAAGTACTCGTAATTGAAAAAGCATTTGCATCTTTTCCAGTAAAGCTAATATTACTAATTATTAAAGTATCAAGTGTTCCAATATTTTTAACTTTAAATGAAAAATTAGCATTATTTCCAATTACATTTTGAGTATTGTTTGCAATCACCTGATTATTTCTGCTTACAACTAAAGTTGGTGTGGTGGCTGCAGGAGCGGCTTTAATTACCACACTGTCTAAAGCTACATTACTACCCGATTCTTTGGTAGTATATAAAAAACGAATGTATCTTGAAGTTAAGGCTGGAGTATTAACAAACCTAGTCATGGTTCCTGTAAGTGGTGCCGAAGTTGTAAAAGTTCTCATATCAGTCCATATTATTGTATCTGCCGATTCTTGCACTTTAAAAACTCCTGTAAAAGAAGGCGCAGGATTTATTCCCGTTCCTTTTAACCAATAACTAACCGGACCTGGTTTGTCGGCTAGCCAAATGGTAATATATTCATTGGTAGCATCTAAACGGGCAGCGGTGTTGTCGCCACCAACAGAATTTGCCGCACCAGCATAAGTTAATGACCCATTGGTACCTAATCCCATTATCCAACCTGTTGGTGGAGTTGAAATGGAAGGCGTTGAAAAATTCCAAAAAGTTGGAAGTAAAGCTTGTGCTTGTGTTGCGATTGCAATTGCACAAAAGCTAAAATTTAGTATGAATTTTTTAATCATTTATTTTGCTATTTTAAAAGCTTAGCAATATAAAATAATAATTTAAAACTATTATTATCAATATGTAAACAATATTACTTTACATTAAAATAAGAGTAAAACTAATTATAAAAAAGATTTATATTGCGTATTATTAATTCCATGAAAGAAGAACTATTACACTATATTTGGCAAAGTAAAATATTACTCAAACAGGCTTTGATATTAGTAAATGAAAAGCCTGTAGAGATTTTAAATATTGGAATTTTAAACCATGATGCCGGTCCTGATTTTTTCAATGCTAAAATAAAAATTGACGAAGAAATTTTAGTTGGGAATATTGAAATTCATATCAAAGCAAGTGATTGGATAAATCACAAACATGCCGGAGATAAAAAATATGATAATGTGATATTACATGTAATTTATGAAAATGATAAACCCATTTTTGACAATAATAGCATGCCAATATTAACATTGGAACTGAAAAACTATTTAGATCCAAAATTATTAAATAAATACAGCATTTTAGAACAACAAAAAGCCATAATTCCTTGTGAACCAATTTTTAGTTTACCAAATGAATTTAAATTAAACAATTGGTTACATCGCTTGGTTTTTGAACGTTTAGAAAAAAAATGTGATCGGATTGAAGCATTGCTGAAGGCAAATAATAACAATTGGGAACAAACTTTTTATGTGCTTACGGCAAAATACTTTGGACAAAAAACAAATGAACAAGCATTTGAATGGTTGGCAAAAAACTTACCCATACACGTTATTGCAAAGCATAAAGATAAACTGAGCCAAATAGAAGCATTAGTGCTTGGAACTGCTGGTTTTTTTGATAAAAAATTAAATGATGATTACTTAAAATTTTTGCAAAAAGAATATTTTCATCTTCAAAAAAAATACGAATTAGTAAGCATTGAAAAGGAAATATGGAAGTTTGGAAAAATGCGTCCGGGTAATTTTCCAACCATTAGATTGATGCAATTTGCCGCACTTTTATACCAAAGTAGTCATTTGTTTTCGAAAGTTTTAGCCGTTGATACTGTCAAAGATTTACAAAAATTATATCAATTAAAACACATTCATTTAATACATTTGAGTGAGTTAAGTAACCACAATTTTGATGCGGTGAAAACCGATTTAGGAAATTCGGCAATCAATACAATTATAATAAATACGGTTGTTCCCATTGTTTTTTTGTATGGGAAATTACGTTTTGACGAAAGCAAATGTGATAAAGCAGTGGCATGGTTAGAACAATTAAAGCCCGAAAAAAATAATGTTATTACTTTTTGGGAAACCTTAAATATAAAATCTCAAAATGCAGCACAAACACAAGCATTATTACAATTAAAAAATGAATATTGCGATCATAAAAAATGTTTGAATTGTGAAATAGGTTTTCATGTTTTAAACAACAACTAACTATATATGAAAAAATTACTTTTCGGATGCCTGTTTTTACTTTTTTTTACTGTGCAAAATTTTGCTCAAAAAACTTTATTGTTTTTAAATACTAACACTCATAAAACTATTGAAGTATCAGAAGGACAAACACTTTCAGTTCAATATAGAGGATATAATAACCAAATATATCATTTTAAAAACATGGTGAGTCTAATAAATGATTCAACTATACTTTTAGGTAATATTAGTGAGGAACAGCCTGCTTGGTCTCAAAAATTAAGTAGAAAATTTGAACCTAATTATCGCATCATTGCCATTAAAGACATTGTGACATTTAGAAGAATTACTATTGGAAGAAGTTTAGGGAAAAGTTTGCTAACAACTTCAGTTATGTTAGGTACATTTTTTGGTACCATCGATTTGTTCAGAAATAACCAATTAGGAACTTGGCAAACAGCCTTACTTTCATTAGGAATTGGCATATCAACTTCTGTGGTTAATGCAATAATATTACCTGAAAATCCAAAATATAAGGTAAAGGAAGGTTGGGTTATTAGTGTAAGAAATTAACTAAATATATTCACTCATTTCCAAAGCCATTTTCTTTGCTTCTGTATTTGCTGCTTCAGCAAAATCAAATCCATTGCTCGCATAAATAATACTTCGAGAGGCATTAATTAATAAACCTATTTCATCGGTTTTTCCGTACTTAACTACCTCGGCTAAGCTTCCTCCTTGCGCACCAACTCCAGGAACCAATAAAAAATGAGTGGGAGCATGCTTTCTAATAATTGTAAAATCTTGAGGTTTGGTTGCACCAACTACAAACATTAATTGCTCATCGGTAGCTAATTTAGAAGTATTTTTTATAACATGTTCAAACAAAAATTCATCATTTATTTTTTGTTGCTCATAATCGGCACTACCAGCATTACTAGTTAACGCCAACACAATTCCCCATTTATTTTTATGCTCAAAAAATGGCGCTAAACTATCATTTCCCATATAAGGTGCAAGGGTAATGGCATCAAAATTCATTTTCTCAAAAAATGCTTTTGCATACATATTACTTGTATTACCAATGTCACCACGTTTTGCATCTGCTATTGTTAAAATATTATTTGGAATTAAAGCCAATG
>JBIILW010000021.1:0-13220 GCA_044338265.1 Bacteroidia bacterium
ATAGTGGATGGACGAGATATTAAATTTTCAAATATTACTGATGTAAGTGAAAGTTCCCCTATTTGTATTGAAAATATAAAAGTTCATATTTTGGTGCGTGGCAATGGCTATTTGCTCAAAGAACGAAAGTTTTTACCTGAAGTGAAAAATATTGATTATTTAGTAGCTACTACTTAAAAATATTAAAAATAAAAAAGCCTATTAATTTAAACATTAATAGGCTTTTTTTTGTAAACTAAAAATACAAAATGTTGAACCTTTAAATAAACTTGTTAAATTTAATAACTTATATATATTTGACAATTAAAAAATTATAAATATAAATTACAATTTTTGATATGCTAGAATTTACCGAAAAACATCATAAATAAATTTAAAAAAGCAAAGATTAAATTCATGATTCAAGAACAATTAGATAATTTTCTATTTCAATATTCTTATTTAACTTTATTCATATTGAGTTTTTTTTATTTTTTTTTATTGTATTTTGGAATTGCTCCAATATTTAGCAAAGTATGTCAGTTACTTTTCAAAATTAAAGTACTCCAAAAAATTGAACTAAAAGAGGTAAGCGATAAACAAATTTATTTTGAAATAAAACATTCTTTTAAATCAATCATCATTTTTGGATTTTCAATTATTCCGATAATATATTTAATACGAACAGAAAAAATCCAACTATTACCAAATACATTTTTCAATATACTTATCGGATTGTTCATATTAAATTTATGGAACGAATTGCATTTTTTTATAGTTCATCGTATGATGCATTTGCGCTATTTTATGAAAAATGTACATTATATTCATCACCAATCAAAAGTTCCAACAGTTTATTCAGTGTATAGCTTTCATTGGTTAGAGGCGGTTTTATTAAGTACAGTTCCATTAACTATTGTTCTGTTTTTACCTTTATCATTTATTTCAATAGCCATATATCCTTTAACAAGTATTTTATTAAATTATTCAGGTCATTGTAATTACCGATTTGGAAATGGTATAAAAAATTCTTGGAAACTTTTTGGTACTCTTCATAACGAACACCATTATAAAAATAAAGATAATTATGGATTTGTTCTTCAAATTTTCGATAATGCCATTTCAAAATTTAAAACATGAAAATGAAAGATGTATTTATAACTAGTGCTGGTATTTTTTTGCCCAATAATCCTATTTCAAATGATGAAATGGAATATTATTTAGGTAAATTAAATGGAAAAGATAGTATTGTAAAAGCTCGCATTTTAAAACAAAATGGTATAAAAAGTAGGTATTATGCGTTAAATAAAAAACAAGAAAGTACGCATTCAAATGCGGAACTTGCCATCAAAGCAATTGAAGCTGCTATTACTAAAAGCGAATTACGTTCTAAAGAAATTTCATTATTATGTACAGGTACAACCCAAGGCGATTTGCCAATTCCTGGCTTTGCTAGTATGGTTCATGCTGGACTCGATTTTAACAGATGCGAATTAGCTAGTTTCCAAAGTGTTTGTGCAAGCGGTGTAATGGCTTTAAAAAATGCATTTGCTCAAATAAAAAGTAGTGAAAAAGAAAATGCTGTTTGTGTAGGAAGTGAATTTGCCAGTAGAATGTTTAAATCATCAAGATTTGAGGCTCAAGAAGTAAAATCATTGCCTTTTGATACTGAATTTTTAAGATGGATGCTTTCTGATGGTGCGGGAGCATTTGTATTGGAAAATAAAAAAAGTCAAAAGAATATTTCTTTAAAAATTGAATGGATTGAAATTAAATCACATGCCAATGAATTTCCATTGTGCATGTACACAGGAAAAACTGACAATAAAAATGAACAGGAAAAAACTTGGCTTGATTACCCAAGTTATGAAGATGCTTCAAAAGCAGGAGCAATAAATTTACAGCAAGATGTTAGAATATTAGACAAAGTGGTTCAAACTGGAGTGGCACATTATTTTGAATTAATTGACGAGGGGAAAATCAAAAAAGACAAAATTGATTGGCTTTGCTGCCACTACTCTTCAGAAGTTTTTAAAAAACCTATTCAAGATTTAATGGAAAAAGGTGGAGGGGCAATTGCCGAAGAAAAATGGTTTAATAATTTAACTACAAAAGGAAATACTGGTTCAGCTTCAATTTTTATTATGTTAGAAGAGTTAATGTATGCTGGCAAATTAAAACAAGGTGACACCATTTTATGTATGGTGCCTGAAAGTGGAAGATTTATTACTTCGTTTATGCAGCTTAAAGTTGAAACTCCTGATATAAAAAATGAAATAAACTTTCCTTATAGAAAAGTAGAAACACCCGAACTAATTGTAAATAAATCTGATACATCGGAGTGGTTAATTAGACAATTGGCTCAAATATGGATTGACTTTGAAACTGAACTATTAAAAGTACCAATCGTTACAAAAATACATGCAGGAAAACTAAGTTTAGCTGACTATAAATTGCTATTGCACGACTTAAGGCAACAAGTTATTGATGGCTCTCAATGGATTTCCAGAGCGGCATCAAATATTGATATTGAATTATTTGAATTGCGTTCTGCATTTATTAAACATACAGCTGCTGAACACAAAGATTATCAAATGTTAGAACGTAATTTTGTTAACTTAGGGGAGGAATTAGCTAACATTCAAACCAATGAAAAAAATATTGGTAGTATGGCGCTTTCAGCTTTTATGTTCCAACAAGCAAGCAAACAAAACCCAATTGATTTATTAGGGGCCATGTTTATTATTGAGGGAATTGGAAAGAGATTAGCTAGTTATTGGGGATTAATGATAAAAGAACAACTTCATTTGAACGATGACCAAGTTTCATTTTTTACTTATCATGGAGTAGCAGATGAAAACCATTTTCATAAACTAGAAGAAGCCTTAAACCACCCGAGTATGAATTTAGAAATTGCTAAAAAAATTGCTAAAACTGCAAAAACTACAGCAAAATTATACAAAATTCAATTGGAAGAAATTGGTAATTATTAGTAATATAAATTGATTTAAATTGTTACAAAAAATATGAAAAATAACGAAAATACAAAGTTTAATGACCACGATGAAAGAGATCCAAATCCTTGGTTGGCTATGTACCTCGATTTAAGTATACCAATTAACGATACCACCAAACTTTGTTTAATGCGAGATAATGATTCAAGGTCTGCCAAATATTTATTACCAGTAATCAAAGTGTTTTCAAAAATATTGATGTTCTTTATTCATATTTTCAAATTCTTTTTTCCAAAACTGATTAATTCATCAAAAATATTACACCTAATATTATCGTGGGGTTTAAGGAAATTTGTGAGTAAAGATGCCAATTTACTTATATTTCGTCATTTCCATGTAGGTTCAGAAATCATGGAGTTTATTGCTAAAAATATTGAAAATATTGAAATTAATACGAGCCCACTTAAGCCATATAATTTTGAAGACATTAAAGATGATTTGTTTTTAAAACACGATTTAAATTTATACAATTTTGTAATAAAACTTAACAAACAATTGAAAGAAAAAAACATTTCAATTATTGGAAAAAAATCACCGAATTTAGATATGATATCTGAAGATCAATTCAATCATATTGAGTTTCCTGACAAATGGACCAATATTTTAGATTTAAGATCTGCAATAGAATTGTTTACTCCATTTTATCAATTGTTTTTAACTTCAAACGATTTTGTGAGGGCCTCAAATTCATTACAATTAGATGAAACAATAGCTATTTATACTGCTCAAATTTTAGGCACACCTGGACATTTGGGGTTAGTAAACAATAAACATCCTATGGTGCCAGAAACTACATACAGCGCAGCATATCGTTTGGTATTGCATGGTTTAGCTGCAGAAACCTTACACGAAATTTTGGTAAATATGAAATTACATAAATTAAAAGATGGAATTGTAACTCCTAACAATCAATAAAAAAAGCCCGTTAATTTTTAAATTAACGAGTTTTATGGGATTTGTTTAATTAATACTTTACCAATTTATTCATTTTAATTCCTACTTGTTCATTGCTTGCTTTTAGCAAATAAAGCCTAAGATTGTTTATATTTTAACGTTTTGAATTTAATTTTTAAACAAAAAAAGGTTGACCTAAGCCAACCTATTTCATTTAAATATTTTTCAGAATTTTATCCCAAAGCCTTAATTTCACTCACTAATTGAGTCAAAGCTTTTTTGGCATCACCAAATAACATGCTTGTTTTTGGTTTGTAGAACAATTCATTTTCAATACCTGCATAACCAGCTTTCATGCTACGTTTGTTTACAATCACATTGGCTGCATTTTCTACATCAAGTATTGGCATTCCGTAAATAGGCGAAGTAGGATCGGTTTTAGCTGCAGGATTTACCACATCGTTTGCACCAACTACCAATACTACATCGGTAGTAGCAAATTCAGGATTTACTTCTTCCATTTCTATTAACTTATCGTAGCTTACATTACTTTCGGCAAGCAATACATTCATGTGTCCAGGCATACGACCTGCAACAGGATGAATGGCATATTTTACATCAATGCCTTCTGCTTCTAATAATAATTCTAAATCGTGCACAATATGTTGTGCTTGCGCAACAGCTAAACCATATCCAGGAACAATGATAACTTTCTTCGCATATTTCATTAAAATAGCTGCATCGCTAGGAGTCACTTCTTTTATTGAACCTTCAAAGTTGGAAGGAACTGCATCAGCAGCATTGGCATTGCCACCAAAGTTTCCTATCAATACATTTAACAAAGAACGATTCATGGCTTTACACATCACAATGGTTAATAATGTTCCTGCTGAACCAACTAAAATTCCACCAACTAACATGACTTTATTGTCGTATAAAAATCCGCCACAAGCTGCTGCTACACCCGTAAACGAGTTCAATAATGAAATTACAACTGGCATATCGGCACCACCAATTGGCAACACAAATAATATTCCGTATAATAATGATAAAGCAAAAACTGCATAGAACAATTCGATGGTATAAGCACCATTACCCATGATCATAATGGTGGTTAAAACTAAAATCACTAATAACAAACCAATATTGATCACTTGTTGCATTCCTAATGATTTGTCTTTTACGTTTCCACTTAATTTACCCCAAGCTATGATACTTCCTGCAAATGAAACCGAACCAATGATTAAGCCTAATAAAATAATTAATAAATGAGATGGTTCCACCAATGACATGTCGGTTTCACTTAAATGTTTGAATTCAATCACAGAAATTAACATGGCACAAGCGCCACCCATTCCGTTAAATAAACTTACCATTTCGGGCATGGCAGTCATTTGAACTTTTTTGGCAATCATCCAGCCAACAACTGTTCCAACTAATAAAGCACCAAATATAAAACCGAGGTTATGTAAGTGTGTACCTGCTTCGGTGGTGTATAAAAATATGGTTCCAAATATGGAAATGATCATTCCAAAGGCAGCCATTAAATTACCCTTGCGCGCAGTGGCAGGGTTTCCCAAAAATTTTAAGCCAAGTATAAATGTTACTGAGCCTATTAAGTAGATTATTTGTAATATGTTATTTTTCATTTTAGTTGATAGTTGTCGGTTGATAGTTGTCAGAAAAGCGACTGTATGAACCTTATTTTATAATGTTTTAGTTTTTGAGATTTAGTTTTGAGATATAGTAATTAATAAAACCATTTAATAGTTTCTTGCATTCAGTTATTTGTTCAATCAGTTCATTCAATTTTTCTTCAATAATATAATTGAAATCAAAACACAATATTAATTGAGTTTCTACTTCATATAAAGAACCCCTTGCAATGTATAAAAATTGTAATGTGTCTTTAGTTGTGTTTCTGCCACATCCTTCAGCAATATTTGAAGGAATTGAAATTGCCGATTTTCTTATTTGAAAGCCCATAGCAAAATTTTCTTTGCTTGGCAATATTTCAGCTACTTCTATTATTGATTTAGCTAAAAATCTCGCTTTTTTCCAAACATCTAAATCTTTATACTCCATCTAAATTCCTATCAACTGACAACTAACAACCATCAACTATTTTTTTTTCTTAAACATTTCCAGCATTCTATCAGTAACTACAAAACCACCAACCACATTCAGGGTTCCAAGCACTACTGCTAAAAAACCTAAGATTAATGAAAGTGTATGTTCTGCTTGTCCCATTACGATGATAGAACCAATAATTACTACACCATGAATAGCATTAGCGCCACTCATTAATGGAGTATGTAAAACCGATGGCACATGGCCAATTAATTCAATACCTACAAATATCATAAGGATAATGAGGTAGCACATTTCTATGTGTTGTGTGATAAATTCTAGCATATTTATTATTTATTGATTTTTGATATATGATTTGTGATTTTTTTGCAGCGGATTCTCTTAAAACAACAATAAAATCTGTGATTTCAGTGTAATCTGTGGCTAAATATTATTTTAAAATAGCACCATCTTTAGTAATCAAAGTTCCTTTGGTAATTTCTTCTTCCATTTCCCATTTAAAACCATCTTTGGTAGCCAAATGTGTTAACAAATTTTGAATGTTTTTAGCATATAATTCACTGGCATTTTGAGGTAAAGTACTTGGCAAATTACTTTGACCAATTAAATTTACACCATGTTTAACTACCGTTTTATTTAATTCACTCAATTCGCAATTTCCACCTTGTTCTACTGCCATATCAACTATTACAGCACCCAATTTCATTTGTTTTACTTGATCTTCAGTAATTAATACAGGGGCTTTTTTGCCCATTACCAAAGCAGTTGTTATAACTAAATCGGCCATGAACAAACTTTTGTTAACCGCTTCTTTTTGTTTTTGTAAATAATCGGCCGAAACTTCTTTGGCATATCCGCCTTCTACTTTTGCTGCTTCTGCGTCTTTTACCTCAATAAATTTTCCGCCTAAACTTTCAATTTGTTCTTTAGTTTCTGGTCTAACATCGGTACATTCTACAATGGCACCTAATCTTTTTGCTGTTGCTATAGCTTGCAAACCTGCAACTCCAGCACCGTATATTAGTACCCTAGAAGGAGTAATTGTTCCTGCAGAAGTCATTAATAATGGAAATATTTTTCCTAATTGCGAAGCACCCAAAACCACTGCTTTGTATCCCGCTAAGTTAGCTTGAGAACTTAAGGCATCCATGTTTTGCGCTCTCGAAATTCTAGGAATGGCATCCATACTAAAAGCACTGATGTTTTTAGTAGCTAATTTTTGAATTAGTTCAGGATTATTGGCTGCATATAAAAACGAAATGCAAGCCGAGCCTGCTTGCATACTATTAATTTCTTCATCATTTGGAGCGTTTACTTTTGCTAAAATATTTGCTTTTGACAATGCTTCTTCTTTCGTAACAATTTTACATCCTACATTTGTGTACGCATCATTGCTAAAGTTAGATTGGTAACCTGCATTGTTTTCAACCAAACATTCGTATCCTTGTTTTATTAATTGAGTGCAAACTGCTGGAGTTAAAGCTACTCTGTTTTCACCTTCACGGGTTTCCTTTAATACTGCTATATTCACTGATGATATTATTTTATTTTTTTGCAAAATAAATGTTTTTTTGAATTCTTGAATGCTTTTATTGCAATCATACATAAAATCATATTTAAAAAAGACTTCCTACTATAAAATGTTAAAAATAGCTTACAAAGAAATTTACCAGCATCCTTTACCTGAAGGACATAGGTTTCCTATGCTAAAGTATGAATTGATACCAAATCAATTATTATATGAAGGAATTATTAGCAAGGAAAATTTATTTGAACCCAATGGATGTTCAGAAGAAAATATTTTACTTACCCATGATTATAATTATTGGCAAAATTTAAACCAATTAAAACTCACCGAAAGTGAAATGCGTAAGATTGGTTTTCCATTATCAGCAAAGTTAATTGAACGCGAAATTACCATCATGCAAGGAACAATTGATTGTGCTTTGTATGCTTTGCAATTTGGTTGCGCCATGAATATTGCTGGAGGTACACACCATGCTTTTACTAATAAAGGAGAAGGTTTTTGCATGTTAAACGACATGGCTATAGCTGCTAATTATTTATTAAAAAACAAACTTTCCGAACGAATTCTTATTGTTGATTTGGATGTTCACCAAGGAAATGGAACTGCACAAATTTTTCAAAACAATAAAAATGTTTTTACTTTTAGCATGCACGGAAAAAACAATTATCCATTCCATAAAGAAACATCAGATTTGGACATAGAATTACCTGACGGAATAAATGATGATGAATATTTATTGCTATTGCAAAATAATTTACATGAAATATTTAATAAGCATCAACCCGATTTTGTTTTTTATTTATGTGGAGTAGATATTTTATCGACTGATAAATTTGGCAAATTAAATATTAGTTTAGCAGCTTGTAAAATAAGAGATATTTTTGTTTTTGAATTGTGTAAAAAACATCATGTGCCTATTGCTTGCGCAATGGGAGGAGGTTACTCACCAAAAATTTCAGATATTGTAAACGCACATTGTAATACTTTTAAAGCCGCAGTCGATTTATTTGATTAACGTCAGTTTTTTGACAAAAAAACCTTTGAATAAGGCAAAAAAGTTGCTACTGCTTTTTTTTGAATAAATGCAATAAAAAAAGTTTTAAAAAAAATAATTTTTATGTTTGATTTTCGACAAACTACTAATTTATTTGCTGTAACAATTAGTTAACAAATCAAACTAGTAAAAACCAATTTTTATTTATAAATTTCACTTAATATGAAACTAAATTCAGTAGCTGCAAAAACAATTGCAAAACCAGCGGCAGGCAGAGCAAACACTTTAAACACAGCCCCACGTGCTTCAAAAAAATCAGAAGATGATGATGATTTTGATGAAGATGATGACTTAGACATTACAGAAGACGATGACATTGATGGAGATTTCGATGATGACATTACTGAAATTAATGTAAAAGAACCTGCATCATTCGAAGATTTTGATGACGAAGAAGATGATGACGATGACGATTTTTAATCAATAAAAAATTTATTATTTGAATTAACGCCTCCAAACTATTGGGGGCGTTTCTATTTTATTACTCCTATTAAGTGCTCTGTCGTATATGTAAATATTATAAATAATTGTATCGGTATCAAACACAGAAAGTCGCTGCCCATCACTAATATTTATATCCATTTCTAATTCACCTCTAATGGCTTTGTGTCTGCCTTCCGGCGTTAAGTTCTGAACCCTAAATTTATAACAAAAAGTATCGTTTTTTCCTGGTGGAATATATGGCCAATAAACACCATCTATTTTCTCATTATATGCTATGTAACAGTTATAATAATATTTGTTTAATAGCTTTCCATCTGAATCGAATAATGGGTTAAAAGGAGCGGCTGTATCTGCATCAGAAAAACCAATATCTCCATCTCCATCTTTGAATGAAAAAACTAATTTCATTAAAGAGTCTTTTCCATCACTTTGCAAAAAATAAACTCTTTTGAATTCAATAAGCGGAATGTTAGCATATATTTCATTTTCTTTGCAGCTGTTAAACAACAATAAAAAAACAATAAACACAACAGCAATTTTGCCATTTATGTTCGATACAAACGATTTTATAAAATCCATTTTTAAATCAAATATTAATAATTTTGATGAACTAGCATTGCAAGCATTTGCTTACCAATTCAACACAAATTTAGTTTACCAACAATATTGCAAACTTAATAATATATTCGATAATAAAAGCGTTACCAATATAGCACAAATACCTTTTTTACCCATTCAGTTTTTTAAATCTAAAAAAATTATTTGTGGCGCAGCCAATGAAGAATTAGTATTTACCAGCAGTAGCACGAGCGGACAAGGCGAAAGCAAACACTTTGTAACTGACTTATCTATTTATCAAAAATCGTTTTATACAGCATTCGAAATTTTTTATGGACCCATAAAAGATTACTGTTTTTTAGCATTACTTCCCTCCTATTTGGAACGGAATGGTTCATCATTAATTATGATGTGTGATAAATTAATAAAAGCTAGTGAACATTCATTAAGTAATTTTTATTTGCATAATCATGCACAATTATTTGACGTTTTAAATGAGTTGAAAACAAAAAAACAAAAAACAATTCTGCTAGGCGCTACTTTTGGATTATTGGATTTTGCAACAACATTCCAAATAAATTTTCCTGAATTAATAGTCATGGAAACTGGCGGAATGAAAGGAAGAAAAAAAGAAATGATTCGTTCCGAAATTCATGAAATATTACAAAATGGTTTTGGTGTAAATAAAATTCATTCGGAATATGGCATGACAGAATTATTAAGTCAGGCATACAGCTATGGAGATGGATTGTTTGAATGTGCACCTTGGATGAAAGTAAAAATAAGCGACAATACAGATCCTTTTAGTTTTGTAAACCAAAGCAAAAGTGGTGTTATCAATGTAATAGATTTAGCAAATATTAATTCATGTTGCTTTATTCAAACACAAGATGTTGGGAAAATAATCTCTTCTTCAAATGAAAAAAATCAGTTTGAAGTGCTTGGAAGGCTTGATTACAGTGATGTGAGAGGTTGTAGTTTGCTAACAGTTTAAATTTATTTCCCGCAAATTTCGCAGATATTCGCAGATTTTCCCGCTGTTTTCATTTTAATCTATGGGGCAGAAAATAAACTGAAATACCGATTTAAAAATACTAGTAGCAAAGTTTTTTTTTGCAATGTTATTTACCATTGGTATATATCAAAGCAAATGTTATTTTCGCAACAAATTAAAATAATTATATATAAATAAATGGCAGAAGCTATCCGCATGCCCAAAATGAGCGATACAATGACTGAAGGTGTTATTGTATCATGGCTCAAAAAAGTGGGCGATGACATAAAACCAGGAGATATTTTAGCTGAGGTGGAAACCGATAAAGCTACCATGGAATTAGAAAATTTTGTAAAAGGTACTTTACTTCATATTGGCATAGAAGCCGGAGGAAGTGTTCCCGTTGATGCTTTAATAGCGGTAGTTGGACAAAAAGGAGAAGATATTTCTGCTTTATTAATCAATGCTGATGCACCTGCAAAAGCGGAAGCATCCAAAACTGAAACTCCAACTGCAACGAATGAAACTGTTACCGCAGCTCCAATAGAAGTTACAAATACTCATGATGAAGGAAGAGTAAAAGCTTCGCCTTTGGCTAAAAAAATAGCAGAAGAAAAAGGCATTTCATTGAACCAAGTAGCTGGTAGTGGCGATGGTGGACGAATAGTAAAACGTGATGTAGAAACATTTACGCCTGCTGCTCAAACATCAAATAATACAGTAGCTGCGCCAATGATTTCAATTCCTGCCATAGTAGGAACTGAAAGTTACGATGAAGTTCCAGTTTCGCAAATGCGTAAAGTAATTGCACGCAGGTTAAGCGATAGTTTGTTTACAGCGCCACATTTTTTCCTAACCATGGAAATTATTATGGATAATGTAAATGCTGCCCGCAAAACCATTAACGCTGCTGGTGATGTAAAAATTTCTGTGAATGATTTTATCGTAAAAGCAGTTGCCGCTTCATTGCGCAAAAATCCTAAAGCTAATTCAAGTTGGTTAGGCGATAAAATTCGTTATAACCACCATATTCATATTGGTGTGGCAGTGGCCATCGAAGACGGATTGATTGTTCCTGTTATAAAATTTGCAGATAATAAATCGCTTTCACACATCAGTGCAGAAGTGAAACAATTAGCCGATAAAGCTAAAAATAAAAAATTACAACCAACCGAATTTGAAGGTAACACTTTTACCATTTCTAATTTAGGTATGTATGGAATAGACCAATTTACTGCCATTATAAATGCGCCTGATGCTTGTATTTTAGCAGTAGGAGGAAGCAAAGAAACAGTGATTGTAGAAAACGGACAAATGAAAGTAGCTACCGTTATGAAAGTAACTTTAAGTTGCGACCACCGAGTAGTGGATGGTGCAGTTGGTTCCGCTTTCCTTCAAACCTTAAAAGATTTATTGGAAAATCCAGTTAAATTATTGGTATAAAAACTACCTGTAAATACACAAAAAACCTGCTTCAATAATTTTTGAAGCAGGTTTTTTTATTAACTTCCATCAATTCAAAATCAACTTATCTATTTTTTCTTTTAGAATAGGCAAATCAGCAATAATGGTTTTGTATATGGTGGAATTTGATATTCCAAAATACTCATGAGCTAATTTATTTCTCATCGCTTTTATTAACTGCCATTCTATGTGTGGATGTTCATTTTTATAAACTTCAGTAATATTTTTTGCCGCTTCCCCAATTATTTCAAATCTTCTGTTCACTGCATCTTGCATCATCATGTTAGTACAATATTCATATTCTGTAGTTTCTCCTACATAATTCAAAATTGCATCTATACTTTCAGCAATATCTTGAATATAAACTTGGTCAATTCTTTTGCTCATATTATTACAATAGAATCCTTTATAACACTTTCTTTCATTGAATTTTTCAAAGCGTTGTATTCTACCAAATCAACTTTAATATTTAATAATTTACCTAATTCGGTTTCTAGTTTTAACAAATCGAAGAATGTGTGATTATTGGTTTCAATTAAAATATCAATATCATTATAGACATCTTCATTGCGGGCAAATGAACCAAATAAAGCAGCTTTAGTAATATTGCTTTTTAATAGCAAATTCTTTATTGGCTCAATTATTTTATTTCTATCTTCTAATTGCATAATTTAAAATTCAAATGTATATGATTGATTTTAAAATAAAAACACAAAAAAACACTCAAAATTGTCGTATCATTCCATCAATTCAACACCAATTTCTCATTATAAACCAATCCATCATTGGTTTTGACTACCAATAAATAAATTCCTTTTTGCAAAATGCTTGTTTCCAAAACACCACTTTTAAACGATTCTTTGGTTAAACATAATTTCCCTTGCATATCGTAAACTGATATCGATACCGGCTCGGTTTTATTGGTATTCACCATCACATTTCCGTTTGATGGATTTGGATAAACTGTTATATTTTCATTTGCAAACAAGTATTCTTCATTGCCAATACTTGCATCTTTTGTTACTGTTGACGATTTTAAAATCCAGTTTTCAGGATCTAATGCAATTGATATAATTGGAGTAGAAAAACTAATTTGATAACTATTTTTTGATTCTCCTTGTTGCACATAAATGGTGGTATCACCATTGGCAGTTTTTACAACTACTGGCAATGAAAGTTGAAACAAATTATTGGCAGATT
>JBIILW010000022.1:0-13178 GCA_044338265.1 Bacteroidia bacterium
GTAAACTTGCACTTAATGATGGTAAGTTTTTATCAGCCAACTGCTACTCGTTATAAAATTATTATGGAAGCTGCTGCTTTTCCTAGTGATTTATATGCCATGGAAACGCAAGTAAAACATCATCATCTGAATCCAGAAAATGCCATTATTGAACTTAAACCAAGAGCTGGCGAACATACTTTAAGAACAGAAGATATTATTGATACCATCAATGCAAATGGGGATAGTTTAGCATTGGTGATGTTAGGTGGAGTAAATTATTACACTGGACAAGCATTTGACATGAAAGCAATTAGCAAAGCAGCTCATGAAGTGGGTGCTTATGCTGGTTTTGATTTGGCGCATGCCGCTGGCAATTTGCATTTGCAATTACATGATTGGGAAGTAGATTTTGCGGTTTGGTGTACTTACAAATATTTAAACAGTGGACCAGGTGGTACAAGTGGTGTTTTTGTTCACGAAAAACATGCAAATTCAGCAATCAATCGTTTTGCAGGCTGGTGGGGACATGATGAAGGCGAACGTTTTCAAATGAAAAAAGGTTTTAAACCCATTGCAGGTGCGCAAGGTTGGCAATTAAGTAATGCACAAATTTTTCCAATGGCTATTCATAAAGCATCGCTAGAAATGTTTGCGGAAGCGGGAATAGAAAATTTAAGGGCAAAAAGTGAATTGCTAACGGGTTACTTGGAATATATTTTAAATAATTTTAGCGAACATTTAACTGTAATTACTCCTAAAAATAAAGAGGAAAGAGGTTGTCAACTTTCAATTATTGTGAAAGAAAAAGGCAAGCAATTATTCGACTTTTTAGAAAGCGAAAACATCATGCCCGATTGGCGTGAACCTGATGTAATTCGAATGAGTCCAGTGCCTATGTATAATTCTTTTGAAGATGTATTTTTAATTGGTCAAGCTTTAAATAAATATTTTAGTAAAAATATATAATTTTATTCCGCAAAAAAATCCCTTAATCCTTAAATCCTTATCAATGATAAAAATTGAAAAAATAATAGATGCCAACACCCAACAAATAGTTTGGGATATTAGACATGAAGTTTTTGTAATTGGTCAAAATTGCCCAAAAGAATTAGAGTATGAGTTTGAAGAAGAAAGCATTCATTTTATAGCATATTATAACAATGAACCTGCTGGAACTGCAAGAATTCGTGAAACGGAAAATGGTTACAAATTAGAACGATTTGCTGTTTTAGAAAAATTTAGGGGCCATGGAATAGGATCAGCTTTAGTCAAGCATTTATTAGGTGAAACCATTCCATTTAACAAAAAAATATATTTGCATGCGCAATTAACAGCAGCTCCTTTATATGCCAAAAATAACTTTAAACCAGCAGGTGAAAACTTTTGGGAAGCCGATATTGAACATGTAAAAATGGTTTACAGTAAATAAAAATGGAACTTAAAAACGAACTGATTAACCAAATACATTTAATTATTGCCAATTCGAAAGAAAGGGCAATTCGTTCCGTTGATAGTGAACGAGCATTCATGTATTGGCAAATTGGTAAAGCCATTTTCGAAGAACAGCAGCTGGGAAAGGAAAGAGCAAATTATGGGGAATTTTTAATAAAATCATTATCAAAAGAGTTGGAACCAACTTATGGTAGTGGATTTTCAACACGTCAATTAGAAACATTTAGACAGTTTTTTAGGGTTTTTCCAAATACGAACGCACTGCGTTCGCAATTCAATTGGACACATTATAATATTGGAAAATTAAATAAAATGCATAATTATATTACCCAAATTATATGAAATACTTAATTGTAGGTTTAGGAAATATTGGTATTGAATATGCACAAACCCGCCATAATATTGGGTTTGACATTGCAGAAGCATTGGTAAAAAAACATGCAGGGAATTTTACAGTTCAAAAACATGCACAGTATGCTCAAGTGAATTTGCGTGGCCGACAAATGCACGTTATTATGCCAACTACTTATATGAATTTAAGTGGTAAAGCAGTGCGCCATTGGATGACAGATTTGAAAATTCCAATTGAAAATATCTTTATTTTAGTAGATGATTTAGCGATTGATTTTGGGAAATTACGTATTAGAGGAAATGGAAGTGACGCAGGCCATAATGGACTCAAAAGTATCAATGAATTGTTGATTACTCAAAATTATCCGAGGTTGCGTTTTGGCATTGGAAATAACTTCCCAAAAGGCCGACAAGTTGATTATGTATTAGGAAAATGGAACACTGATGAAATGAAGGAAATGCCTTTTTTAATTCATAAATCGGTAGATGCCATTGAAAGTTTTGTATTTAAAGGCTTACCGTTAACAATGAGTGAATTTAATAAATAATGCAATTATTTATTAAGCATATTGCACATCAAATTGAATCGTTAAACGATTTAGAAAAAATAGATAAAAGTCTACTGAATATTAACGAAATAAAAGCTTTTTCTTTTCTTGAAAATTGGTTTAAGAATAACGATTTTGTATTCCAAAGTTCCGGAAGTACGGGGATTCCCAAACAATTTATATTTACAAAAGATGAACTGATTTGGTCGGCAACACAAACTAATAATTACTTAAATTTAAAGCAAAATTCACTACATTTTTTTATTTGTTTAGACATTCATTTAGTAGCTGGTGCCATGCTTTTAGCTCGGGCAATTTTGTTAAATGCAAAAGTTACCATAGTCAATCCAAGTTCCAATCCTTTTGAGACCTTGACTGAAAATCATCCTTATACTTTTGCTTCTTTGGTGCCCATGCAATTGCAAAGCATTTTGAAAACAGCAAATGGTATAGAAATATTGAATCAATTTAAAAATATATTACTAGGAGGAGCTCCTGCATCTAACAGTTTAATCAAGCAATGTAAATATTTAAAAGTAAATATTTGGGCTACTTATGGCATGACAGAAACTTTAAGTCATACTGCTTTACGCCATTTAAAAACCGAAAATTCTTTTCAATTGTTACCCAATAATGAAATTGCTTTAAGCGAAGAAAATACTTTAAAAATTAAAAATATAATTACCAAAAACCAGTGGTTACAAACCAACGATTTGGCAGTAATTACTCCAAATGGATTTAGTATATTAGGAAGAATAGACTTTATAATAAACAGTGGCGGTTTTAAAGTAAATGCATTGAAAATAGAAAATGAAATTGCTGCTTATTTAACTTCTAAAAATATACCCGAATCCCCTTATTTTGTTGGCAGTTTGCCTGATGAAATTTTAGGCGAAAAAGTAGTCATATACATGGAAAAAGCTCATTCAAAAATGATTGAATTTTCATTGCTAAAAACCTATTTAAAAGAAAATTTAAAGCCTTTTGAAATTCCTAAACAACTGGTTTTTGTAAATGAATTTTACTATACCCCAAGTCAAAAAATAGATAGGATAAAAACAATTCAAACTACTAGTAATTAAATAAACTATTCTTCCGTAAATGGATCTCCAGATTTGTTTTCAGGTTTAAATTTATCGCAATCTAATTCTATGGTTAATTCAGATTTTGGTGCGGTCCAATTGGGAACAATTTCTACAAGTTTCTGTTGTTGAACGGCTTTCATGTAATTGCCAAAAATTGGCATTGCCATGGCAGATCCACTTCCTAAATCCATACTCCTAAAATGAATCGCTCTTTCTTCAAATCCTGTCCAAACACCGGTAGTTAGCGTAGGTGTAATGCCAATAAACCATCCATCGCTATAGTTTTGCGTAGTTCCAGTTTTACCGCCCACAGCGCCTTGAATGGCGTATTGATATTTAATTTTTGCAGCAGTTCCATGAGTGGTTACTTTTTCCAACATTTTACACATTACGTAACTTGTTTGTTCGCTTAAAGCTTCCCTACTTTCTACCTTTGGTTCAAAAATTAAATTGCCATTTTTATCCGTTATTTTTACTAAATAATTGGGTTTTATCCAAACGCCATTATTGGCAAAAGTGCTAAAAGCACCAGTCATTTCAAAAACCGATATGTCGGCAGTTCCTAATGCTGTAGCTGGATAAGGACCCATTTCGCTTTCTACACCCATTTTTTTAGCAATATTGATGACTTGTTTAATGGCATCAGGGCCTAAGTTTTTCAATACATTCAAAGCGATTAAATTTACCGAAAACTGTAAACCTCTGAACATGGTCATGTCGCCAGTTGTATATTCTTCATCGGCATTTCCTGGATTATAATCAGGGTAACCTTCAAACTGAACCGGTTTGTTTGGGTAAATTGAACAAGGAGAAATTCCATTATCAACTGCAAGCGTATAAACAAAAGGTTTAAAAGTAGAGCCTACTTGGCGCTTTGAACTTTGATTAACGTGGTCGTATTTAAAATGCTTGTAATTATTTCCACCAACCCAAGCCCTGATTTGTCCATTTTTAGGATCCATGCTTAACATGCCACATTGCATAAAATATTTGTAGTATTTTAAACTATCCAAAGGTGTCATCATGGTATCAATTTCACCTCTTGCAGTGCTATAAACTTTCATTTTTACAATGGTATTAAACTGCCTGTCTATATCAGCCTGACTTAAGTTTTGTTCCTTACAAATTCTATATCTATCACAACGTTTCATAGCCATGGTGATTAATTCTTTGTGGCTTCCCCAAGGTTCTCTTCCTTTCCAATGCGCATAAAATTTCTTTTGCATGATTTGCAAATGATTCTCCACTGCCAATTCAGCTTGTGCCTGCATTTTTGAATGAATAGTGGTGTAAATTTTCAATCCATCTTTGTATAAATTATATCCATTTTCATCGGCCCATTCCATTAATTCCATGCGCAGATGTTCTCTAAAATAAGTAGCTAATCCTTCGTTATGGTCGTCTTCTTGGTAATTTAATTGAATTTCTTCTTGCTTAAATTTCGAAGCTTCACTGTTGGTTAAATACCCATTTTTTTGCATTTGATTCAACACAGTGTTTCTCCTATTCAATGCACTTGCCGGATTTCTATTTGGGTTAAATTTGGTAATTCCTTTTAGCATTCCAACCAATAATGCAGCTTCTGGTGCATTTAAATCTTTTGGCGATTTTCCGAAAAATACTTTTGCCGCACTTCTAATTCCAAATGCATTTCCACCAAATTCCACCGTGTTAAAATACATGGTTAAAATTTCTTGTTTGGTATATCGTTTTTCAATTTGAATAGCTGTAATCCATTCTTGTAATTTTGTAATTACCTTTTCATGAAAATGTTTGAAACGTTTGCGTTGAAATAAATTTTTTGCCAATTGTTGCGTAATGGTACTTCCCCCTTGTTTTTTACCCATCAAATTATAAATAATGATGGTAAATAATCGATTATTGTCAACGCCACTGTGTTCATAAAAACGAATGTCTTCTGTTGCTATCAGTGCGTTTAGTAATTGTGGGCTTAATTCTTCAAAGTTGGCATTGCTTCTATTTTGTAAAAAATATTTACCCAATAAAACGCCATCGCTAGTATACACTTCACTGGCTAATAATGTAGTAGGATTTTCCAATTCTTCTAAAGGTGGAAGTTTGTAGGTTTGAGGAACCCAATCGTTCCATAAAAAAGTAATGATTAATGCAAAAACTGCAATACCGCTAAACGCAGAAATCCATAGCCATTTCATATATTTACTGTATTTTTTATCAAAAATTGTTTGAAAGAAACTCATTGTGTTGATTTTGCTAATAGTTTTTTATAATATAATGAATATTTTTCCATTTGTTTATCTTTCATAATGGCTTTGTAATTATTGGCAGAAATCACAAAATCAATATAATCTTCTGTAACTTTCAATTTACTTTTTATAACATTGTTTGAGATAATTCCTTTATAGTAATCTTCCGCTTTTTTCATGTTCGAAAATTCTCTTACTAATAAATATTGATAACCTTCATTGCCCATCAAAGCATTTACCCTTAAGTTATCAAGCGAGGCGAAGGCATCATTATACGTATATGTTTTTTCAACGTAATCTGTAAAATTTGCTTTGTCGTTTTTAATAGCCATTATATAATAATGAGGCGCTTCTGGCTCCATGTCAAATGCAGTCATGTTAGAATCTTTCCCAACTGTTTCTATTCGCTTTACCGTTTTATTTAATAAATCTAATATTTCCTGCGCTTGAGCTGCAACATCCGTTTTTGGGAATTCTTTGGTTACTGAAGTCAATGCTATTTTAAAATTTTCTAAGTTTTCAGTTTTACCAATTGTTAATGCATTGATGTATTCAAATTTTGGTCTAAAATTATTACCAGGATATTTTTTATCTGCCAAGATTTTTAATGATTTTACCTCATCAAATCTTTCCCCTTTATATGCTTCAAAAGTACTGTCGTAAAGCTTTACTAATTCTTTGTTTTGATCAGTAGATTTAGTGTTTAATGGCTTACCTAATAACAAAAGACTATAAGGATTTTCAGGGTAAATGAGCAGCAAATCATCTTTATATTTACTTGCATTTTTCTTTTCTTTTAATTCATCATGGCTTTTATGCAAGTAATACCAAGCTTCTGGTTCATATTCGTTTTTAGGAAACCTACTTTCAAGAATATTTAAATAATTTATAGACTCTTTGTAATTTTTTATTTTAGTGTAATAGATGTTGCCTAAATTATGCAAAGCTTCCATCATACTTAAGTTTGAATTTTCCAGGGCAGCGTTGGTAAATGGAACATTTTTTATCCAACTATCTTTAATTTTATCTCCTAAAACCAATTCGTTTTTTTCTTCAGCAATGCTGTCTGAATTTTCTTCACTTTCATCTAAATCTTTTTTTACTGTATTCGTTTTATCAGCATTCGTTTTATCAGTTCCTTCATCGCTATCCGATGAATTATCAGTTTGTTTATTGCTTTTTTCTTTAGTTGATAATCGCCAAAAATCTTCGTTTATTCTATTACCCCATTTCTTTGAATTTAAAAATTCTGCCAATCCACTTGCCACTAAATTAGTATTGTAAAAATACCATTGAGCACCACCTGGCGAGTTATCAAAAGCTTGTGGAGCAATATTAGCAGCACTTTTCCCCGCTTGATTTGCTGCATTACTAATTTCTATTTGTTTAATTCTTTTGGCTTCTCTATCGGCTAAGTCTTTCTTTCTTTTGTCTGCAGCAATCCATTCATTTACCTTTTTGGTTAATTCTACTTTGCTTAATTTACTTAATTCTTGTAAACTATCTTCTGCTTCATAAACTTCTAAATTATTGATTAAATCGCTTAAAACATTTTTAGTAGAAAGAATTGTGTTGTAAAGTTTGTCGGTTTTGTCGTATAAATTAGCGGTTGAATCATAATAAGCCCGTGCATTTTTATAATCTTTTATTTCAAAATATATTTTTGCTAATTCATAACACGTTTTTGGTTTTTGAATTGGCATTGTTTTAGCATTTTCATTCGATTTTTTAAAGGCGGCAATTGCCGCCACATTGTTTTTTTGACTTTGTTCTAATTTACCAAGCTCAAAATATATTTTACTCAAATAATCAATGTTTTTATCATCGTTAGCCATTTTTTTCAAGCTGCGTCTTACTTTATTAACCGATTTTTTATTATTTACATCATACAGTTTTGTAATGTTTATATTGGCGTTAAATCCAAAATCATAACTAGGAACTAAATTTATTACTTTATTAAAATTTAAAAGTGCGTTTTTATTGTCGTTTGCTTGCATATAAAGCTGACCAAGAATAAATCTATATCTTATTTTTTCTTCTTTATTCAAACTGCCTTCATTAATTACTTTGTTTAAGTTTTCAATCGCAGATTTATATTTTTCCAACTTAATATTTACAAATGCAGCTGTTAAATATATTTCAGTAATGTCTTTTTTAAGCAAAATTTTACTCGATAAAAGTAAACCAATTACGGCTTCTGCTTCTTGTGGTTTTCCCAATCCCATATAACATTTTGCAATCCAAGCAGTACTTAAATCTTTATATTCAACAGGATATTTGCTAATCATGTATTGCATTGCCTCTTGGCAAGCGTAATAATCTCGTTTAAAATAATGGGTTTTCGCTATTGCAAACCAAGCTTCATCTGTATGCGAGCCTACTTTGTGTAGCTGAATAGTTCCTGAAAACTTTTTCATTGCATCGTCTAAAACATTGGCTACTCCTTTGGCAGCAGCATCATTTCCGTATGGAAAAACATCCAATATTTTATTGAAATCGTTCACATGACCGGCCTTTAAAGTGGTAATTGCATCGTTTAACTTTATTTCGCCATTAAAGTAAATATTGTAATGCCCAACAAGACTGTGCCATTTTTTATTCAACCATTTTTCTTTATTTGGGTTGCACGACCACATGATTACTATACCTATCAATAAGATAGTTACAGTTTTAGAAAAATTATTATATTTTTTATATTTCAAAAGCAATCTATTTTTATATTTTTGGAGAAAATAAAAGTCAGCAATTTTAAGCATATTCAGTTAAATTGGAATCAAAAAGAAAAAAGATTTTACGAAAGTTACAATTACCACTACGTTTAGTTATTATAAATGACGAAACGTTTGAAGAGAAATTTTCGTTTAAACTAACGCCCATGAATGTTTTTGTGGGGTTAAGTTCCTTTGTTGTTTTGTTTGGATTAGGAATAATTTTACTCGTTTATTCCACTCCTTTCCGTGAACTACTGCCTGGTTATGGCGATTCCGACACCAAAAGAAACCTGCAAGAATTAATGTATAAAACTGATTCCATTGAAAAAACGCTTTTAGATAATGAGCAATTTTTAAACAATAAAATAAATATTTTAAATGGTGGAACTGGTTTAAGCGACTCCATTAAATAAAAACTAAGCCTCTTTTATTCTTTTTTCTATTCCACTAGTCGAAAATCCAGGTAAATAATCTATTGTTTTTACTTGTCCGCCTTTGGCAATAACAATGTCGTATCCAACTATATTTTCTGGTTTATAATCACTTCCTTTTACCAATACATCTGGCTGAACTAATTTAATTAATTCGTAAGGCGTTTCTTCGTCAAATAAAACTACTGCATATACACATTGCAACGCAGCAATAATTGTTAAGCGCGATTGCTCATCTTGAATGGGTCGGTGTGGCCCTTTAAGCTTGCTTACCGAAGCATCTGTATTCAAACCCATCACCAATATATCTCCTAAGTCGGCAGCACGGTTTAAATAATCAATATGACCTTTGTGAACCAAATCGAAACAACCATTGCTAAAAACAATTTTTTTGCCTTGGTTTTGCCATTCGGCCACTTGAGATTTTAAAGTTTCCCAAGTATGAATTTTGCTGTTTAAAAGTTCAATGTGTGTCATGATTTATTTATAATTACTAGTATAATATTTAGAATATTACTTTGCTTATTGCCTCCCGATGCAACTGGAGCTTATTGCCAATTAGTTTACTTTTTTTTCAAAAATAAAATCAAACTACTTATCAAACCTAAAATTATTATAAATATCATTTGAGCACCATGAACCATGGTGGCATATGCCACACCATCAACAGTGGCTACACCAAATAATAATAAACTTTGAGATATAAAATAATGATAGGTTCCTGCACCAGCTCCCGGAGCGGGTAATGCAACGCCAATAGTTCCAATGGCAAAAACAGTTAAACAAGCTGTAAAACTAATATATTCGGTGCTAGGCAATGCAAAAAAGCAGAAATACATCATTAATATATAACAAGCCCAAATGCTTACTGATAAAAACAGGAATAAAAATGGTTTTTTAACATTTTTGATACTCAATAAACCATCCATGAATCCTGTTAAAATGCCACTTATTTTATCAAATATTGGCAATGCTTTTATTTTATTGCGAAGCAAAAAAAGAACCACAAAAAATAAAACAAAAACGGATAAAATTATCCATTTTATTGGTAATCCCGTACTTTCCTGTGGATGGTTATTGGCTAAAGTTTTTTGAATAAAATCCCAAATTAGTTGGAACTGAATTAAAAATACCAAACCCAAAAGTAGAAACATAATAATTAAATCGAAAATGCGTTCAGTAACCACACTTCCTAAGGATTTTTCCATGGGTAAATCATCAGATTTGGAAAGGCTTGCACAACGAGCAACTTCGCCCGCACGAGGAATAAAATAATTCATCATGTAACCAATAATTACTGCATAAAAACTATTGGAAGTTTTTATTTTGTAACCCATGGCATCGTACATCATAATAGCTCTGTATGCACGCAACCAATGGCTAAATAAGGAAACGAACATGGCTATTAATAACCAAAATGGATTGGCCGATTTTATTCTAACCCAAAGTTCTGTCCAATCTTGGTCTTTAAAAACATAATACATAAATCCACCACCAATAATGATGATGATGAAGTATTGGATTACTTTTTTAAGAAATGGACTCAATTAATTTAATTTGTTATTGTGGTCGGTATAAATGGCAATTGGCTGATATTTTTTGGCTTCTTCAAAATCCATGATGCAATAAGAAATAATAATTACCGGATCGCCAACAGCTGCTTTGCGCGCAGCAGGACCGTTTAGGCAAATCATTCCTGAACCACGTTCACCTTTAATAATGTATGTTTCAAGGCGTTCGCCATTATTCACGTTTACCACTTGAACTTTTTCATGCTCAATCATGTTTGCGGCATCCATCAAATCTTCATCAATAGAAATGCTGCCAACGTAATGTAATTCGGTTTGCGTAATTTTTACGCGGTGTATTTTTGACTTTAATAACTGTATTTGCATAACAATAAAACGGCTGCGAAACTAAATGAATTTAATTGATATGCCAAAAAAGAAGGAATTTAGCTTAACCTAAAATTGCCCTATTCAAAAAATCGTTCAAAGGTTTCATGGCTTTAAATGCACTCAGGCAATGTTTTAGCAATTCTTTTTCGGTTAAATTTTTATCGTCTATTTTTAAAAATGCTAAAAACCCTTTGTGTTTAATGTATTCAATTGCAGGATTTTCGGTATCATAACCTTTTGGTGGCCTTTGCAATTTATCGCCAGTTAGGGTTCCAAAGTGCTTTACAAATTCTTTATGTGTAATAATGCTTTTAAATTCCTCCAAATTATAATCAATTTCTTGGCGAATGGCTGCTAATTTATCGGGCATGGGTTGGTAAGAACCACCAGCTATAAAACTTTCGCCAGGTTGCAAATGAAAATAATAACCACAGAAATCACCGTTTTTTCCACCTTTACTTAAACTAATTCCAAAATTATTTTTGTAAGGCGCTTTATTTTTTGAAAACCGCACATCTCTATTGATTCTGAAAATGCATTTTTTAGGATCTAGTTCCGTTACATCATCATCAAAGTCGGAAGTTTGTTTAATTATATTTGCAGCTAATTGAATCCAATCGGCACGTAATTGATCGTATTCCTTTTTGTGTAAATCAAACCAATCTTTGTGATTATTTTCTTGTAAATTGGTTAAAAATTGAAGCAATGATTGTATTTCCATAAATTTATTTTAAACAACAATAATAGTAACATTCAGTTTTTTTCAAGGGAAACAATTGATGTTTTTTTTCTGTTCAAATATTTTTTGTAAGCAAATAAACTAATAAAATAGATAATCAAAGCCATTGGAATGCATATAAAAACCCAGCCAAAAATGGCCAATATTTGTGAGTTAACTAAGCTAATAATGTTTTGTAAAAATTCATTGCTTTCAAAAGCTTCAATATTTATTTTAATCATGGCATTGTTAAACAATTCAACACTAAAATATTTGCCCATTTTATAAAATGGAACCAACATCATTAACTGCAAAGGTGCAACCACCCAATTGACTAATTGAATGACCACCATGTTTAACCTAAAAATAAAAGCAAAAATAAAACACAAAATAGACGTTAAACCAATAAAAGGAAACAAACCAAATGTGATTCCAAAACTTAAAATGAGCGCTAATTGCACAGGACTTAAGCCATATGTAAATATTAAAATGAGTTTGGTTTTGAACAGTTGAAATATTTTTTGCATAAAAATAATTTCAGCAAAACTAATCCGTTTAATTAGCTTGTTTTTAAATATTATAATATTTTTCAATTTAATAATATCAAAATTTCTCAAAAAAAATATTGAACTCAAACTTTAAAGCATTTATTTTACCGCATGAATGAATTAGAAGCTAAAATTATGATTGACGAATTGTGCAATCAAATTGAAAAGCATAATTATAATTATTATACCCTTTCAAATGCCACCATTAGCGACTTAGCATTTGATCAATTATTGAATCAATTAATTGATTTAGAAAAACAATTTCCGTATTTACAAAACCCCAATTCCCCCACATTAAAAGTGGGTGGAAGCGTTACAAAAGATTTTGAAACTGTAAAACATAAATACCCAATGCTTAGTTTGGGAAATACCTATAACGAAGAAGATTTACGCGATTTTGATGACAGAATAAAAAAGGCAATTGGTGAAAATTTTGAATACGTTTGTGAACTAAAATTTGATGGATTAGCCATAAGTTTAAGTTATGAAAACGGCAAATTGGTGCGCGCTGTTACCCGTGGCGATGGCACCCAAGGCGATGATGTAACCAATAATGTAAAAACAATTCAATCAATTCCACACCAATTAAAAGGCAATAATTACCCTGCTAGTTTTGAAATTCGTGGAGAGGTTTTTATGCATAAAAAAACCTTTGAAAAACTAAATGCCGAATACCGCAAAGAGTTGGAGGATAAAGAAATTTATACTGAAACTCAAATACTAGAAAAGTTATATAAAAACCCTAGAAATTTTGCCAGCGGCACTTTAAAAATGCAAGACAGTAGCGAAGTGGCTAAACGTCCGTTGGATGCTTTTTTATACTTTTTAAATGCTGAAAACAATGTCAGTGAAACACATTTTGAAAGTTTAAAATTGGCTGCCAGTTGGGGATTTCAGGTGAGCGACCATTACAAATTATGTAACAATATAGATGCTGTTATTGATTTTATTAAATTTTATGAAAGCAATAGACACGATTTAAGTTACGAAATAGATGGTATAGTTTTAAAGGTAAATAACTATTTGCAACAAGAAGATTTGGGCTTTACCGCCAAGAATCCACGTTGGGCAATTTCATATAAATACAAAGCTGCCACTGCTTTAACGATTTTAGAAAAAGTGACTTATCAGGTGGGGCGAACGGGAGCCATTACGCCTGTGGCAAATTTAAAGCCTGTACAATTGGCGGGAACTACCGTAAAACGTGCAAGTTTGTACAATGCAGATGA
>JBIILW010000253.1:0-3627 GCA_044338265.1 Bacteroidia bacterium
GCTTTGTTTTAAATTTGCAGATAGTTTAACATTACTGATGAAATTTTTTGCTAAACTATCGTAGTTTTCAAACTTCATACAAGCGTAATCTTTTATTTTACTTTTATTTAATTGCAAATCGAGGTTTGCAAACTCCATAATAGTAGGGGAGATGATGGCTTTGCAAGCCATTTTTTTAATTTGTAAACCACATTTTTCAAAACCAGTTAACTCTTTTACAAAAAAATGCAAGGAGTCTTCTATGATTTTAAAATGGCTAGCATTGATATTTATTCCGTAAAAATCTTGGTCAAAAGGATTAAAACCCGCCTGATCCCATTTAACAGTTGAGTCAATTAATTTAAACCTACAATTTGTGCCTATAACTTCATCAAAAATTAGTTTAAACTTTTGAGCATTGGGATTTGGTTTTATCGTATCATTTTTATCAAAAATGTTGAATAGTACATCAATATTAAAAGTTTTGTCGGGGTAGGTAATTACTTTACACATTCCACCGTCTATATTTACTCTTGATAAAATAAATTTTGATGAATCAATTTCTATTCCACCAATATCAAACTGTAAATTCTTTACATAAAATAAAGTATCTTGTTTTTGGTCGCCCCAATAAATATGATCTAAACTAAATTTTGTCCAACCATCATAATTAATTCTGCCTATGTTTATTTCGCATTTAAATGCTTTACTTAAATAAGAATCAGCTTTTTGTATAATAAAATTTTGGAAGTTTGAGCTATTAAAAATAAGGTACACAAGCAGTAATAAGGCAAAGAAAATGCCCAACAAGGTGTACGATATTTTAATTAATAGTTTTTTCAATGTAGTTTCGCCAAATATAAATAAATATTTATAACAGAATCAATTCAAATACTCAATTTTTGAACCAAAAAATGTCGTTAACCAATATTACTATACTTGCCATAGAATCTAGCTGCGATGATACGGCTGTTTCAATTATAAAAAATGGAAAAATTTTAAGCAATAAAGTTGCAGGTCAAAAAGTACATGAACTTTATGGTGGAGTAGTTCCTGAATTAGCCAGCAGGGCGCATCAAGCTAATATTGTTCCTGTGTTAGACATAGCTTTAAAAACTGCAAATATTCAGTTAAGTGAATTGAATGCCATTGCATTTACGCAAAATCCTGGCTTAATTGGTTCGTTAATGGTAGGTTGTAGTTTTGCCAAATCATTGGCTCAAAGTTTAAATATTCCATTGATTGCCGTAAACCATATGCAAGCACATGTTTTGGCACATTTCATTGATGAACCCAAACCAACTTTTCCGTTTTTATGTTTAACAGTTAGTGGCGGACATACTCAAATTGCTGTTTTTTCTAATTATTTCGAAAGTAAAATTATTGGAAAAACCATAGATGATGCCGCCGGAGAAGCTTTTGATAAAGCTGCTAAAATGTTAAATTTACCTTATCCTGGCGGACCATTAATTGATGAATATGCTAAAAATGCTCAGGTTGAATTTCAATTTGCCAAACCTAATATTCCAGATTTAGATTATAGTTTTAGTGGTTTAAAAACTTCATTTCTATATTTTTTGAAAAAAGAAATGTTGAAAAATGAAAATTTTATCTTTGAAAATAGAGATAATCTTTGTGCTTCTATTCAAAATAGCATTGTAAAGCATTTAATGAAAAAATTATTATTGGCAAGTAAACAAACCGGAATAAAAAACATTGCATTGGCAGGAGGCGTTTCGGCCAATAGTAGTTTAAGAAATGAAATAGAAATGGAAGGTAAAAAATTAGGTTGGAACACTTTTATACCTGCATTTGAATATTGTACTGATAATGCTGCAATGATTGCCATGACTGCCCATTTTAAATATCTAAATAATGAATTTGTAGATTTATCGGTAGCGCCTAGTTCAAGGTGATTGTTGGTCATGATTGATAATTGAAATTTATTGTATAAATTATTTGCAAAAAATTTGCTTTTTAATTTTCTTCTTTTATTTTGCATGCTCATAAAAATTAAAAAAAACTAAAAAATGAAAAAATTTTTCTCAATTATTAGTGTATTAGCAATAATGGTTATTGCTGGCACCACTTCAGCTAAAGCTGAAAATTATTTTGTAAACGATGAAGCTGTTGAAGCTTCATTTACTGCTGCTGTTGCAGCTCCAATGAGTGTTGATTTTATCAATGCTATTATTCCCAATGTACCAATGGGACAAGCTAAAGTATCAGGTGCAAACCCTTGGGTAGCATTTATTTTATGTTGGGCTGTAGGTCCTTTAGGTATTCACCGTTTTTATATGGGAACAGATGTGTTAACTGGTGTTGGTTATATATTAACTGGCGGTGGTTGTGGTGTTGTAGTTTTAATTGATTGGATTGTATTATTAATTGGTGCTTCAAATGGTGACATCAGTAAATATGAAGACAATACTAAATTCTTTATGTGGTAATAATTTAATTAACCATAAAAAAAGCCTGAATATTTTTTTATTCAGGCTTTTTTTGGCTTAAATTTTCAATTTAAAATTTCAATTATTCTTGAATTGAGTTTTTGATTGATTGAGTTTGTTTTTTTAGTATTGTATTTTTCTAGGTTGTCAAATGTGTAAGCTATTCCTCCATTATAAAACAAATAAGAAATAAAAAAACCAGAAAATAAACTTGTAATATAAAAACCATTATATACATTATAAACTCCCCAAGTCAAACCTGTTAGTATCAATGCAGCATTGACAACGCCATGTGTAGTTTTTCCAATATATAATTGGCCCATTCCTGGTAGAAAAGTCTGTAATGCTTGAGCTGTTTTTTTACTTTTCGGTTTATAATTTAAAGCTGTTTTATATAATGTATGAATTGCATTGGTATCCATTTTACCTATGGTGTTTTCGAGTAATAATGCCTTTGCTTCTTTCCATTTTTTGCTTTTATTCAAATTCAAAATTTCGAGTAAAACTAATTTATTTCTGTAAGATGTATCACCTATAAAGTACTTTATTTTATTGATATTCAGGGCTACTTCTGCATGATTATTTGTTAAATAATTCAATACTGAAAGTTGATAATAATATTTGAATTTGAATGAGTCCGCTAAATCGTTTTCATTAATTCTTAGTAAGGTTTCTTTTGCTTTTTCGTATTTTTTTACTTGTTTTAAAAATAGCGATTTTTCAAAAATTAATTCATTGGTGGTAACACCAAATTGGCTTTCAAAAATGTTTTGTTCGTACAAAAGTTCTGCATATTCACAATATTTTATTTGATATAAACTATCAGCTAATTTTATGTTTTGAGCATTAATTATAATAGTTGCGAAGCATAATATTACACTGTAAAAGTATTTCATTTTTCTTGTCAATTTTTTCCTCCTTTCTATTTTTGTATATATAGTGATAACTATTTAAAATATTTCCTACATAGAACAAAGAAGTAATAGAAGCAAATGTTATAAATCGAGCAGAGTTTATGCCTGCTTTACTGTAACTTTCCCATACAATAAAACCCAAAGGTATATGTGTTAAAAAAGTACTTAAACCATCATATGGTTTGCCACTATATACTTTACCCAAACCAGGAACCATTGCTGCTAAGCCTGCAGAAATTATTGGATTTTTAGTATTTATATTTGCTTTTTTTCTCCATTTATTG
>JBIILW010000254.1:0-3609 GCA_044338265.1 Bacteroidia bacterium
TTTGATAAACTTTTCGCTGATACCTTCTGTAGAAACTACTTTGTAAAAATGTTGCATCAAATCAGGATTGTCAGCAGGTTTATTATTAATAAATAATTGCTGATTTACTACTTTTAAACTGTCGCCAGCTATGCCCACACAACGCTTGATATAATTTTCTTTTTTGTCGGTTGGTTTGTCTATTTCAAAAGGATAATTAAATACAACTACATCATTATTTTTAATAGAAGACACCGCAAATAAGCGAGTGTATGGCATTTTCATCCATTCCAAATACGATTGTGTGGTTTCAGAAAATGGTAATTTGTTATGCACAAATGGAAAGCTTAAAGGCGTTTGTGGTAACCTGTTTCCATAACTGTATTTACTTACAAAAAGAAAATCACCAACCAATAATGATTTCTCCATGGAAGAAGTTGGAATGGTATAAGCTTCCATAAAATAACCACGAATAATGGTAGCTGCTATGGTTGCAAATATTAATGCATCTGTCCATTCATATGCTCTTTGAACATTACCTTTTGACGATGGCTTTAATGCCTTAAATGAAAAGAAAAATAATGGTGAAAAAACTAAAGCTATTAAACGAGTAAAATAGCCAAATATTATAAGTATTCCATAAATACAATTTACCAAAGCTAAGCCAAATGAAGCGCCAGCTGCCATGTAAAGTACCAAGCAAACTATATTTATTAAAATCCAAATGGTAATAATTGACCATTGTTTTTTACTGAAATTTTTTGGGCTTTTGTAAAAATAATTAAACAACTCTGTAAAAAAATTACCTTTAACTAGGTTGCTATTTCCTTTTATATTATTCATGAATTTTATTTATTGAACATACATAGTTAAACATACTTAACTATTAATCATTCAAATTTTGTTAAATTGTTTGTATTGATTGTAAACGGTAAATTTTAGAATTGTAAAATATCATCAAGAGTGTAAATGCCTTTTTTGCCAACTAACCATTCGGCAGCCAAAACAGCACCTTGTGCAAATCCATACCTGCTTTTAGCGCTATGTGTAATTTCTATAATGTCTATTATATTTTCATAACGAACAGTATGGTCGCCCATGATATCACCTTCTCGATAGCTTTCAATTAATAATTCGTTTGATTTGGTGCTTTGTGATGGTGTTGATTTGTCGAATAATAAACGATCTTTTATTTTTTCTTTCTTGGTATTTTCCGCTATTATTTGATTAGCCAAAGTCAACGCGGTTCCACTTGGATGGTCTTTTTTAGCAGTATGGTGCGATTCATTGATCATTACATCATAGTCATGATTTTTCATTATTTGTGCCAACATTTTATTTATTTTATAAAATATATTTACACCAATACTAAAATTACTACTATAAACCATGCTTTGCTTTTCGGCTAAACATTTTTCTTTGATTGCATCAAATTGATCATACCAACCTGTTGTTCCTATCACAATTGGCACATTTGCTTCAAAACATTTTAAAATATTATCAACTGCGGAAGTTGGCATGCTGAAATCAATGGCTACATCTACGTTTTGCAAACTTAAAGGTAAAAAATCGAAGGCATTGTTTAAGTCAACACGGTAAACAATTTCATGGCCTTTGGCAATGGCAATTTTTTCAACCGCTTTTCCCATTTTACCATATCCAAGAAGTGCTATTTTCATAATTAATTAAATGAATTAGAGGCTTATTAATTTTATTGCACAATATAAAACTTTAATTTTAAGATGCAAATAATTTATTTCAATAAAATGTATTTAAAATGACTTACCATGCGTTAAAGAAACCAGTTTGTTGACTAAAAAAGGCATTGGTTTTATAGCGTTTATGAGTAAGTTTGTCATTGTTTCATTGCCAAAAACTCCTTGAATTTTTCTGCCTGCCCAAAGTCTGGTACTGAAATTTTGTTTCCATAGAAACTCATATTTTGCCATTAAATGTATTTTATTTATATCATTTTCAAAATATTGTGGAAGTAATTCGCTCAATATTTTGGCTGCTTTCATGGCCATACTCATTCCATTTCCACACAGTGGTGTAATTAATCCTGCCGCGTCACCAAGCATCAATATTCCGTTTTCGTGTTGTGTTTTATTGGAAAAATTGATTTGTGAAATTACCAAAGGTTCTTCATATAAACTTTCAAAGGAGCTTAAATATTTTTTTAAAAATGGATTTTTATATAAAACATTTTCCTCCATTTTTTTAATATTTCCTTGATGGTCTTTTAAATTTTGTGCAGTTGTTAAATAGCACATACAATACTTTTCTTCTTCAATTTTAGAAATTCCGCAATACCCGTTTTTAAAGTTATGCAGTTCTATTATATCATTTGGTAAATTTGCTTTTACATGGTATTTGATGCCAATATAATTATTCAATCCTTTGGCTTTATTTTGAATAAAATCCCTATTTAATTTTACATCTAAATTGCTCCGCTTTCCATAGCTTCCAATAACAATTTTTGCTTCAATAGTTTCAAAATTTGAATGAACTAAATAATGGTTTTCATTGATTTCGGTTACATCATTTACCTTGCAATCCTCAATTAAATTTACACCTATTTTCTTTGCTTCAATTGCTAATAAATGGTCTAGTTTATGTCGCGAAATCCCAAATCCTCCGGGGTTTAATTGATGCTCAATAAAATTTCCATTAGGCGCTGAAACTTTCAATTTTTCTAATCTTGGTAACTGTAAATCGGGTAATTGAATGCCACAACTGATTAAATAATTCCACGATTCCATGGCTATGTATTCACCACAAACTTTGTGAAAAGGATAAGTTTCTTTTTCCAATAAAGCTATTTGGTATCCTTTTTTTGCTAATTGAATGGAAAGCGTTAATCCTCCCAACCCACCGCCAATAATGATGCAATCAAATTTCTGCATTTATTACTCTCTTATTATTGTAATGGTACCTCTTACAGGTTTCATTACTGTACCTGATAAATAGTTTTCGTATATTTTTAAAGTGTAAAAATATACGCCACTTGATAAATCTTTTCCTGATTCTTTGTCTTTACCATTCC
Source organism: Bacteroidia bacterium (assembly GCA_044338265.1). Classification (GTDB taxonomy): domain Bacteria; phylum Bacteroidota; class Bacteroidia; order UKL13-3; family UKL13-3; genus JAAFJM01. The sequence continues at coordinate 3,026 of JBIILW010000254.1, forward strand.
AATTGATATCAATGTTTTCAGTATCAAAAACTGGAGTACCCCAACGATTAAAAACTTGAAAATCTATTTTTTCTATAAAGCGATACTTTCTTGGTTTAAATAAATCATTGATTCCATCACCATTTGGAGTAAACACATTTGGTAATTCATAATACGGGCAATTATCAATACAAAAAGCATTTCCATTGATGTTACTTTCATTCCCTGTAGAATCAGTAGCGGTAACAGCATAACAACCTGCTATGCTATACTTTAATAGTGAATTTGTATCGGTATATGAAAATGTATTTGCATTGCTAGCAGCAATTAAAACCCAAGGTAAAGTATTTTTCTTTCGATAATAAATTTTATAAGTTTCTACATCTTGCGTACATGAGCTTGGGTAAGTCCAATTTAAAATAATATTATTCAAATTAAATTGAGTACACGGACTAACATAGCTAAGCACTGGAACGCAAGGCGGAATGGTATCTTTAGGAATTCCGCAGGCTTCTTGCGAATTGTTAAACAAAGAATCTGGTATTAGACTATACCTTCCAATAGTTGTAATGTAATAACAATAAGTTTGTCCATTTATTAAACCT
>JBIILW010000255.1:0-3603 GCA_044338265.1 Bacteroidia bacterium
CTTGAACTCTATACATAACACTTGCATGCGAATAAATATTATCGTTATAAGAAGAACGTAAATCGCTGTGTGCATCTATTTGTAAAACATGTACGTTGGGTGTTTTTTCTTTTACCGCTTTTATACAGCCCAAACTAATAGTGTGTTCAGCGCCTAATGTAATTGGAAATTTATTATCAGCTATTAATTTTGCTGTTTCTTTTTCAATCAATTTTACCGCTTTTGAATCTACTTTATTTTTAAAATCCATGGGATGCAAAGTGCAAATTCCACCCAAAAGATAACTTTCTTGTTCTAATTCTTCATCGTATAATTCTACAAATTGACTAGCTTTAATAATCGCTTCAGGACCTTTATCAGAACCACTTAAGTAGCTTGATGTATATTCATAGGGTGCAGATTGAATAACATATTTGGAGTTTTTATAACTACAAAAATTACTGTCATCAATGGCTAAAAAATTTTTTTTATGGTTGTAAAATTTCATGGTATTTATAAAATATATTTTTTTATTTAAAATTTAAAAAACACTTGTTGGAATTGCAAATTCATTGTCAATATCCGTTAAAACCAAAGGTTCGGCATTGGTAATACAAATGGTATGTTCAAACTGAGCCGATAATTTTCCATCAATTGTTCTGGCAGTCCACTTGTCTTTTTTGTCCACTTTAGCTCGGGCTTTACCAGCGTTAATCATGGGTTCAATGGTAAATATCATTCCTGGAACCATTACCGGACCAAGGTCTTCCGTTCTGCAATGACCAACTTCTGGTTCTTCGTGAAATTTTAAACCAACACCATGTCCGCAAAACTCATAAACCACAGCATATCCCAAAGCACTTACGTATTTATCAATGGCATTTCCAATATAGCCAATTTTATTTCCGGCTTTACATTGTTTAATTCCAATGGCTAAACTTTCTTTGGTGGCATTGATTAATTTTTGAGCATATTCATTTATTTGCCCAACGGCAAACATGGTAGAAGTATCGCCATAATAACCATTTAAAATAGTGGTTACATCTATGTTCATGATATCGCCTTCACGCAAAACATAAGGACCAGGAATACCATGGCAAATTACATCATTAACAGAAATACACGTTTCGGCAGGATAACCTCTGTAACCCAAAGTAGCAGGAATAGCTTTGTTATCGCGCATGAACTGATTACAAATATCATTTAAATACTTGGTGGTAACACCTGGTTTTACAAATGGTGCAACGGTTTTTAAAGTTCTTGCTGCTAATATTGAACTTGCTTTTATTCCCTCAATCTGAGCTTGAGATTTAATTATAATTTTCTTCGACACTGTAAAATTTGAAATTTTCGCTTGCAAGGTAAATTAAATTATAGCCTAATACAATTTAAGTTTATCATACTTATTTACCTTTTTTTATATTTACTTTGTAAGTAGTATTTAATTAATGAACTTATTTTTACTAAAACTAAAAAAGATGAAAAATTTATTTATTAAAACAATTTGCTTTACAGCAATTTTAGTTTATTCAAAAGGAGCGTTGGCTCAAACGGAAGCAGCAAGTTTTATTCGTGCGGGTGAAAGCGATTCAAAAAAATTAATTGGCGCTTATTTGCAACCCATTACAAAAGGTTTGGCAAGTGGTATAAACGATGCTTGGTATAGCACCGCAAAGCCATTAGGTTTATTTGGTTTTGATATACGATTTGGTTTTGGAGCTTCCATAGTGAATAACGATTCCAAGACCTATACTTTAAATGGAATTGGAATTAACTCAGACCCAAATGGCAAGTTTCTTTTAACACCAATTAATGGCGACAGAAACACCAATCAACCAACAATTGTTGGTGATGGGAACGGATCAAAATTAGCAGTTTCCGCTTTAAATCCAATTGATAATTCAAGAATTTATCTTGATACAATAAGGTCGTTTAGTGGAACTAAAAGCCCTGTTTCATTGGGCGCAATTCCTTTTATTCAAGCAAGTTTGGGTTTGGTAAAAGGTACAGAAATCATGTTTAGAATGATGCCAATTCAAAGTGGTGATTATTCTTCAAGTGGTTTTGGATTCGGAATCAAACATTCCATTTCACAATGGATTTGGGGCATAGAAAAATTACCCATTGACATTTCTGGAATTTATACTTATAACAATAATAGTTTAGAATATGCTTTTGGAAACAGTTTTTTAGACGCTGATAGAAACAGTGCAAATGCGCTTGCAACTAATGAATATAAAAATTCGCAAAAGTTAACAATTACCACTTCTGGACATCAATTAGGGGCAATTATTTCAAAGAAATTAAGTTTTTTTACTCCTTATGCAGGATTTACAATTAACAGAGCAACCTCACAAATTGCCATGAAAGGAATATATCCAATTCAATCTATTAGGGAGAAATCAACAGGCATATATGAAAAATTTAATGACAATATCACTGATCCTATTTCATTTTCAAATACTATAAACTCAACAAGAGCGGCCATAGGATTCAGAATGAAATTTTTGCTGTTTTCATTTGGCGCTGAGTATAACCATGCTTTTTCGGCTGATCAGTTCAATACTTTCAACGCTACATTTGCTTTAAATATTCAACAGCTTTCACCAATTCCAAAATTATAATTTACAGTAAATTGGCATTTTGAATTCCTTACAAATGGCATTAATATTTTATCAATCATGAACGATTTATTATCAGAACAAGATGTTGACTTTTTAGTGGAAACATTTTATCATAAACTTCAAAAAAATGATGTTTTATCTCCTTTTTTTATTCATACAAATTGGGAGCAACATTTACCAAAAATGAAACACTTTTGGAATTTTATTTTATTTGACAAACCTGGATTTAGAGGTAATATTTATGATGCTCATGTGAATAGACAAATAAAATCTCCTCATTTTGATATTTGGTTGCAATTATTTTGTGATACAGTAAATGAAAATTTTAAAGGATTGAATGCAACAAAAGCTACTGAAAAAGCCCGAGAACTCTCCCTATTATTCAGTTGGAAGTTAGAAGAAATGGAAGGAAAATAAACTAGAAAAAAAAATCTTCATAATTTATTAGAAAATAGTATGTTAGTGCCAAAATTTTTTAAGTCTTGGTAAAACGCATTGTTAATATTGTTTTTTGTGTAATTATTTTGCTTTTTTGTTTTGAAAAAACAAAGGGGCAACCTACTGTTTTAGGAACAGATGCTGCAAATTATAACACTTATGCTACTTATAATTTAACAGTTTTAGGCAAAGTTCGTCAGTATAAACTTCAAGCGCTTACAACTACAACTAGCGGACAAGCAAAGTGGGAATTTGTAATTGGAACAGCGGCTTCACCAAATTTTACAACCAATTGGCGTCCGTATACTGGACCATTTACCTTGTTTGCTTTCGACTCAATTATTTATCCAAATTCTTCTCCTATAGTTGGAGCCATGTATAACAGTGGTACCGGAGGTGCCAGCGGTTTTTTGCCTGCCTTAACTTCGGGTAACTATTACACAGTTAATGTAAGTGATTCTACAGGCAATAACTATGTAGCAATTTGGCAAACTACTTTCAATCCTTCTGTTATTACAGTAGTGCTTCAAAATCCAACTATTGTGTGTGATGGTGGTGATTC
>JBIILW010000256.1:0-3597 GCA_044338265.1 Bacteroidia bacterium
GGAGGAGCAGTTTCTATTGGTCATCCACTTGGAAGCAGCGGTTCACGTATAGTTGGAACTTTAGCTCATGTGTTACAACAAGAAAAAGGTAAAATTGGCGTAACAGGAATTTGTAATGGTGGTGGCGGAGCTTCTGCTATTGTGATTGAAGCTTGTTAGGAAAAGATTGAAAGATTATAAGATTAGAAGGTTGGAAAGATTGAGTTCTTTTCAACCTTTTTTTATTTCATTGCCTTATTCATGCTGCAAGCATCTTCCTTGGTTATGAAACACTTTGGATTTAAAAATAAGCGTCTGACGCATGGCAACGCAAAATCCATTTAAGCGTCTGACACTTGGGAGTTGGAAAGATTCAGTTTTTTCAACCTTTTTTTATACATGATGATAATTACACAAAAGGATTTAGGATTTATAAAATGCTTGTGTTTATTTGCAGCAAACATAATCCATGCTAAAAATAAAATTTAGCATGGGTTTTTATAGATTAATCAAAGAAAACATGAAAAAATTAATAACAAAAAAAACGCATTTAGTATTCAGTATTTTTGTTTTGGTGCTTTCAGCAATTTCATTGCAAGCGCAAAATAAAAAACCAATTACATTAGACGATATATATGCCAAGGGAACATTCCAAATGGCTGGAGTGAGCGGATTTACTTCACTGAACGATAGTCGTTATTACTGTAATATGGACAATGATGCCAATATTTTGCGTTATGAATTTAGCACTGGAAAATTAATTGATACCATTGTTAAACACAGTGATTTAATTTATGATAATGGAATTTTGGCTTTTAGTAATTTTGAATTCAGTGCCGATGAAAATAAAATATTATTTACCAGTAATACTGAAAGTTTATACCGCCATTCTACCCAATCAAATATTTTTGTGTATGACGTAAAAAAGAATCAATTATTTCAACCTGTAATATTTAAAGTAATGAATGCTACTTTTTCGCCCGATGGAAATAAAGTAGCTTATGTAAAAGACAATAATTTATTTTACTTCGATTTATTACAGAAAAAAGAAGAAACCATTACCAAAGATGGCAAAGTAAATAATATTATCAATGGTGCTACCGACTGGGTTTATGAAGAAGAATTTGCCATTTGGAAAGGATTTACTTGGAGCCCCAATAGCGATAAAATAGCCTTTTACCGTTTTGATGAAAGCAAAGTAAAAGAGTTTGAGATGACTATGTTTGGTAAATTATATCCGAGCACTACCCAATTCAAATATCCAAAAGCAGGAGAAGCAAATTCTACCATTAATATATTGGTTTACGATTTACGTTCTGAGCTAAATGCTGAAATGGAAATAGGCAAGGAAGCCGATATTTATATTCCTAGAATGCAGTTTACCAAAGACAATAATACTTTGGCCATTCAACGTTTAAACAGATTACAAAATAAATTAGAAATTTTATTGGCCAATACCAGTACTGGAAAATCAAGTGTAATTTATACGGAAGAAAATAAATTTTATGTGGACATTACTGATAATTTAACTTTTTTAAACGATAACAAAACCTTTATTATTACCAGTGAACGCAATGGTTTTAACCATTTATACCAATTTGATTTGAAAGGAAAATTAATTAAACAAATTACCAATGGTAATTTTGATGTTGATGGTTTTTATGGCATTGATGAAAAAACCAAAACTATTTATTACACAAGTCCGGAATTTTTGGAAGGAAAAATAAGCAAGAATTTATCAGCAGAAAGATTTGTTTACAGCATTGGTTTAAATGGAAAAAACAAAAAGAATTTAACTCCCAAACATGGTTGGAATAGTCCTACATTTAATAGCAGCATATCGTTTTTTTTAAATACCTATAGTAATATAAATACACCACCAATTTATACCATAAATACTGCCGCTGGCAATACTTTACGTGTATTGGAAAACAATGAAAAATTAACTAGTAAATTGGCTAATTATGTGGTTTCAAAAGCTGAAATGATGAGCATAAAAAATGAAGTGGGTGATGATTTAAATGCCTTTATCATTAAACCAGAAAACTTTGATGCTACCAAAAAATATCCTGTAATTATGTATGCTTATAATGGTCCAGGACATCAATTAGCGGTAGATAGATGGATGGGTTCAAATTATTATTATTACCAAGTGTTAGCCAACAAAGGATATGTTATTTTTTGTGCCGATGGAAGAGGAACAGGATTTAAAGGCGAAGCATTTAAAAAATGCACCTATTTAAATTTAGGGAAATTAGAAATTGAAGATCAAATATTTTTAGCAAAATCATTAGGAAAATTAAGCTATGTAGATGCCGCAAGAATTGGTTTTTGGGGTTGGAGTTTTGGAGGTTACATGGCAAGTTTGGCCATTAGTAAAGGAGCCGATGTTTTTAAATCAACCATTGCGGTGGCACCTGTTACCAATTGGCGTTATTACGACAATATTTATACAGAACGTTACATGCGCACTCCACAAGAAAATGGCAAAAATTATGACGATAATTCGCCCATTAATCATGTAGAGAAAATTAAAGGAAATTACTTAATTATTCATGGTACTGCCGATGACAATGTACATTTTCAAAACACAGTAGAAATGTTAGATGCCATGATTAGGAAAAATGTGAAATACGATTCGGAGTTTTATCCCAATAAAAATCACGGAATTAGTGGAGGCAAAACACGTTTTCATTTATATGATAAAATGTTTAATTTTTGGTTAGAAAAATTGTAGAAAAATTTCCTTTCTTTGAACTGTAATTAGTCATGTTTAATTGCCAAGAGCAAAATAATTAAATTAAAAATACTTAAAAATAATAGAATAAAAAATGTTACAAATAGGAGATAAGTTACCTGAATTTAACCTGATAGGTTACGACAATAAAATGCATTCAAATTTTGAATTTGCTGAAAAATATGCGTTAGTAGTAATATTTACTTGCGATAGTTCTGAATATTCAAAAGCATATAGCAAACGCATAGTAGAATTATTTGAGCGTTATGAAGATGATAATTTAGGAATAGTTGGTATCAATAGCAACGATGGCAATCAATCACCAGAGGATAGTTTAACGCACATGACCAAAGCAGCTGAAAGATTTGGATTAGATAAATTACATTTTTTATATTTAAAAGATGAAAGCCAAGAATTAGCTAAAAAATTTGGTGCAGAAGTTAATCCAGAAGTATTTTTATTTAACTCAAAACGCGAATTAGTTTATAAAGGTGCCATTGATGATGCATGGGAAAACGCAAACATGGTTACTCAAGCATATTTAGAAGATGCCATTGAAGAAGCATTAGATGGAATTGAACCTGATTTCCCCGAAATTCCAGCTGTAGGTTCTCCAATTATTTGGAAATAGTTAAGAAAATTATAAAGTATGAATGATGAAGTATAAAATTTCATCATTCATCATTTCCCGATGTGTCGGGACTTCATACTTTAAAAAATTTGAAAGATAAAATAATCATCATTACAGGAGCATCATCGGGAATAGGTGAGGCTTGTGCTTATGCATTTGCGCAGCAAGGTGCAAAGCTTGTTTTGGCTGCTCGCAATATTGATAAATTAACGCAGGTAAAACTTCATTGCGAAGCATTAGGTGCTGATAC
>JBIILW010000023.1:0-13035 GCA_044338265.1 Bacteroidia bacterium
CTAAAATAATCCTAAATTTTTAAAAGATTCATTGGGGTTTTCAGCGCTTAGGCCCTTGCATGTTTCCTTGGTAGTTTTTTGGATTATTTTAGGTGCTACAGCAAGTGTTATTAGTGGCATGCAGTTAATCAATCCAAATGCGTTTTCTAGTAAAACTGTTGCTTTGCAATTAGCACTTTGGATGATCGCAATTATTGGTATTATAATTGGTTATTTTAACCAAGAATTTGGAGGTAGAGAATACTGGGAATTTAATCCTATATGGGCATTACCAATTGCAATATCGTGGTTATTGTTTTTATATAACTTTTTAAAAACTGCGCTTAAAATAAAAAACTGGCCTGTTTATATTTGGATGTGGATGACTGGAATTATCTTTTTCTTATTTACTTTTATTGAAAATTACCTTTGGATTTTTCCCTATTTCAGAGAAAACTTCATCACCGACATGACCATTCAATGGAAGGTAAATGGTTCATTGGTGGGTTCGTGGAATCAAATTATTTATGGCACTGCTTTTTTCTTAATGGATAGAATTAGTGGAAATAATAAAGTGGGTTACAGTAAACTTTCTTACGCCATGTTTTTTCTCGGTTTGTTTAACCTCATGTTTAATTGGGGGCATCATATTTACACCCTTCCAACCGAATATTATATTAGGTATATTGGTTATATAGTTAGCATGACAGAATGGATTTTCTTTATTAGAATAGTTTATTCGTGGAGGTCAACTTTAAACGATATAAACTCCAATTATAATTACTATCCATATCGTTTTATTATGGCTTCCGACTTTTGGGTTTTTTTAAATATGGGACAAGCTATATTAATGTCAATTCCCGCTATTAATATTTATACGCATGGCACGCATGTGACTGTTGCGCACGCAATGGGAACCACCATTGGAATAAATACCATGATTCTTTTTGCAGCTTGTTTTACATTTTTTAGCAATCATTCAAAAGCATATAACAAATCAAATAAACGCTTAAATATTACCTTTTGGATGGTTCAAATTAGCTTATTAATTTTTTGGATTTCATTAAATATTGCTGGAATAAAAAAGGGAATTTGGCAAGTTTCAAACAGTACTATTTCTCACCATGATATGATGAAAAACTTGATGCCTTGGTTTCAAACTTTTACTTACTCTGGTGTATTATTAATGATATCATTGGCTCTTTTATGCATCACTATTTTATTCCATTATGTTAAAAGTATAGTTAGTCAAAAAGCCAATTAATTAAAAAAAAAATAAAGATTTTAAAGAGAAAAAAATGTGCTAAGTATTACAAAAATATTTCATTTTGAAGCAGCTCACACCATTTCGTGCTATCATGGTCAATGTAAAAATATTCATGGTCATAGTTATGAATTACATGTTACTATAACTGGTGAAGAACTCAATGATTCCAATATGTTAATAGACTTTAAAGAGCTAAAAAAAATAGTAGAATTAAATGTAACCAACGATTTTGATCATGCACTAATTTTGAAAGCTAGCGATGAAAATATTGCAAATTATAAAACTATAAATACTAAAATTCATTGGCTGAATGCTGAGCCAACAGCGGAGTTTTTAATTATGGAAATTGCCAAAAGAATAACAGAAAATTTGCCTGAAAAAATTTCATTGAAAAAACTAAAACTTTTTGAAACTGCAAGTTGCTACGCAGAGTGGGAAAATGATTAGCATTGAATAATCTATAAAACTTAATTTTTTTCATAATTCTATATCATTAATCACCGAATTAGTTGACAGCTGTCAATGAATTTGTAGTTTTCTTCTACCACCTTTGATATTATAAAATGAAGGTGATGAAATTTAGCATAAAATACATGTATTTGTCCATGGTTTTTATAACCATTGTATCTTGTACCAAAACCCAAACTATTGTGGAAGAACCCGCTGCTCCAAAAGGAAATTTGAATATTCAAATTTCTCATGAAGTAGATGGAAAAGCATTGATTTTTGATTCCATGTTATACCATAACAATGCTAATAATTTTTACAGTGTTTCGCGTGTAAATTATTATATTTCTAATGTTAAATTATGGGGTAAAAATAACAATAATTATCTGTTTGATTCTATCATGTTTATTGATGCGAGTTTAAAGTCAATTAACTTAAATTTATCAAGTGTGCCAGTTGGCAATTATCAATTTATATCGTTTAATATTGGAATAGATGCTGCAAGAAATATTCATAATGCTATTCCAAATTCACCTGAAAACATTTCCATGCTTTGGCCCGATGTAATGGGCGGTGGCTATCATTTTTTAAAACTAGAAGGAAAATATTTGGATTCGTTAAATAACGAAAAAGGAATTGCCATTCATATTGGTTTAAATTCATCATTGGTTTATCAAAATCCAATGATAAAAGATATAAATATTGCTGAAAGCAAAACTACCAACTTAAGCTTGGCAATGAATTTAAACGAATGGTTTACCAATCCTTATACTTTTAATTTTGATAAAGATGGTAACTATACAATGGGCGATTCAACCGCTATGAATCATATTAAAAACAATGGTAATGACGTATTTTATGCAAAGTAAATTTTTAAAAATAAGCTTATTTTTTTTGGTAGGTTTGATATTGTCATGTACCAAAAACCCAAGCAATGATCCTGAAACAAATAACTATAAACCCACACCTTATACGTTACAAATTCCAGCTGGTTTTCCTGAATACAATGTTTTATCTACTGCTAATCCATTAACAGTAGAGGGAATTGCTCTTGGCAAAAGTTTTTATTTCGACCCCATTTTATCAACCAATGGTAGAAGTTGTAATTCTTGTCATTTCAAGGAAAATTCGTATTCAATTCCAATTTATAATGCAAAAAATGGTTTTAAAATCAGTGTGCCTCCACATGTGAATTTGGCTTTTAAAAAGAACTATAATTGGACTGGTTCGGAATTAAGTTTAGATACTTTATGCATGGGCGATTTTGCTCCTGAATTTTTCAATTCAGATTCAGCCACTTTATTTGCAGCTCTTTCCAAACACCCCTTTTATAAAGATGCTATTTATAAAGCGTTTTTAATTAACGATATTTATACACTAAATTTCAAACAGCTTCAAAAGAAAATTGCTTACTCAATTTCACAATATTTAAGAACTAAGATTAGTATCAATTCAAAATACGATCAATTACAATTAGGAACTGCCAGATATACTGATGAAGAATGGGAAGGTTATAATATATTTTTTACCGAAAAAGGCGATTGTTTTCATTGTCACCAACCACCACTTTTTAGCGATAATGATTTTCATAATAATGGCGTAAGTGCTGCTTTTGAGGGCTTTGACGCAGGCCGTTGGTTAGTTACTAATAACAAAGCCGATATAGGAAAATTTGCAACTCCAACTTTAAGAAATTTAAGTTTTACTGCTCCATATATGCACGATGGTCGTTTTAAAACATTGGAAGAAGTAGTGGAATTTTATAATACTGGAGTTAACTATTCGCCAACTATTGATCCAATTAGCAGTAAAAAAGCACCTAGTTATCAATTGAATTTAAGTACACAACAAAAAGCATCGTTGGTAGCATTTCTTAAAACTTTAACCGATGATAGTTATGTAAAATAGGTTTTTAAATTTTAAAGCTGTAAAATTTTCATAGCTTTGAAGCCTCATGGAGAAATTTTATTTATCAACTAAGAAAAGCACCCAGGTAAGGGCTAAAAAACATTTAGGGCAGCATTTTTTAAATGATGAAAACATTGCTTTTAATATTGTTAAAGCATTTACTGATCAATGTGAAACACCCGATATATTAGAAATTGGTCCGGGAATGGGCGTTTTGACAAAGTATTTGTTAGAAAATAAAAAATTTAATACTTGGGCCATTGAATTGGATAAAGAATCAATTCCATATTTAAATACCAATTTTCCGCAGTTAGCAAATCGTTTAATTGAAGCTGATTTTTTAGCTTTAAATTTCGATGATCATTTTCAAAATAAATTTAGTTTAATAGGCAATTTCCCCTATAATATTTCTTCGCAAATTGTTTTTACGTTAATTGATAAACGCGATAAAATTCCTTTAATGGTGGGTATGTTTCAAAAAGAAGTAGCTGAAAGATTAGGAGCCAAACCTCGCACCAAAGATTATGGAATTTTAAGTGTGATTACACAAGCCTATTTTGACGTAGAATACCTTTTTACAGTAGATGAACATGTGTTTATTCCTCCTCCAAAAGTAAAGTCGGGAGTGGTAAGATTAACACGTAAAAAAACTGAATTAGGTTGCGATCCTAAGAAATTTAAACAAGTAGTAAAATTGGCCTTTAACCAACGCAGAAAAAAATTAAGCAACGCCATTAGTTCGCTCGTTAGCGATAAAAGTTTAATAGTAAATTATGCCGATAAACGTGCAGAGGAATTAAGTGTAGAAGACTTTGTAAAACTCACGCACATTTTGTTAGGTGAGTAATAAATTTTTGAAATTTAATTTACGTTTTCTTTTCTAATTTGTTTGTGTGAACCATCGCAAGTGGGCATTTTTTTTGATAAACCACAGGTGCAATCAGTTAATCCTTTTCCTTTAAAAATTAATGGAATGCTGTTTTCAATTCTTAATTCAATTGTTTTAGCTTGCTTGGGTGCTGAAAAATAAAGTAAATATCCTCTTTGTCGACCTGGAGTTAATGCTTCAAAAGCAGTTTTTAAAGCAGGGTTTTCAGCTAATTTATTTTGAAATTCTGCTACTATTTTATATTCAGTATGTTTTTTAAGTTCTACTTTTAAGCCGGCTTTTTCTACTTCAACGGCTTCAAAAATATATGCTTTTAAAGTGTTTTTTAAATCCACTATTTCCTGACTATTTGTAAACCTAATTTGTCGGCCAGCTTGAACATTTTCTGTTTGTTGAATGAGCAAATCATTGGCATCGTTTAACAAAGCTCCATTAAAAAACAAAAGTGCGCAGTATTCCTTAAAAGCATGAATTATAATAATATTGCTATTTTGATAAGTGTAACACGGAACTTTCCATTTTAATTCTTCAGTTAGGCCACAATCAAGAACAATTGATCTTAATAGTTCCAATTCTTTTTGCCATTTTTTGGCATTACTAAAATAAAAATCAAGGGTTGGATTCATCTTATTTACTCATTTTTTAAAATATATAAACTATAGCTGTTTACTTAATAATTTGGAAAAACAAAAAGGGTTTGAAATGAATCATCTCAAACCCTTTTTATTCATAATTAAATTAAATTTTATATAGAAACTAAAGTTTCTAATAATAATTTTTTTACTTGAATTTTTATTGCATTTGCATCAAAACCACATTCAGCATATAGTTCTGATTGTTCGCCATGTTCAGTAATTTTATCAGGCATCCCTAACATTTTAACATGGGCAGCATAATTGTTTTCAGCCATAAATTCTAAAATGGCACTTCCCGCACCACCAACTACTGTTCCGTCTTCAACTGTTATAATTTTATTGAATTTTGCAAATATTTCATGCAACATTTCTTTGTCAATTGGCTTCACAAATCTTAAGTCGAAATGTGCTACATTTATTCCTTCTTCTGTTAGTCCATTGATAGCTGATGCGGCCAAATTTCCTGCAGTTCCAAATGAAATGATAGCAACATCATCACCATCTTTTAGTTTTCTTCCTTTGCCAATTTCTAATTCTTTTAAAGGAGTTTTCCAGTTTGGATTGGTGCCATTTCCTCTTGGATAACGGATAGAAAAAGGACCAGCATTTTTATCTAAAGAAGCAGTATACATTAAGTTACGCAACTCTTCTTCATTCATGGGAGCGGAAACTACCATATTTGGAATACAACGCATAAAAGGAACGTCTATCATTCCATGGTGAGTTTGTCCGTCAGCACCAGCCAAACCAGCTCTGTCCATACAAAATACAACATGTAATTTTTGTAAAGCAACATCGTGAACTACTTGATCAAATGCACGCTGCATAAACGATGAGTAAATGTTACAAAAAGGAACTAAACCTTGAGTTGCCAATCCAGCCGAAAAAGTAACTGCATGTTGCTCCGCAATTCCAACGTCAAAAGCCCTGTCTGGCATTGCTTTCATCATGATGTTTAATGAAGAACCAGAAGGCATGGCAGGAGTAATTCCTACTATTTTTTTATTGGCTTCCGCCAATTCCACTAAGGTATGTCCAAATACATCTTGGTATTTGGGAGGTTGTGGAATTTCTGAAATAGTTTTATAAATTTCTCCTGTAACTTTATCAAATAAACCGGGTGCATGCCATTTGGTTTGGTCTTTTTCAGCCAATGAATAACCTTTACCTTTTACGGTTACACAATGCAATAATTTAGGTCCAGGAATTTTCTTTAAATCATTCAATACCTTTACTAAATGGTTCACATCGTGGCCATCTACTGGGCCAAAATACCTGAATCTTAACGATTCGAACATATTACTTTGACTTAGTAAACTTGATTTCAAAGTATCGTGGATTTTACTAATTACATCACTTGAAAATTTACCAACTTTATCTAATTTATTTAAAGCTTTCCAAACGTCATCTTTAAATTTATTATAAGTTGGCGAAGTAGTGATATCCGTTAAATATTCTTTCAAAGCACCAACATTTGGGTCAATGCTCATGCAATTATCATTTAAAATAACAATGATATTACTGTTTTCAACACCTGCGTGGTTTAAACCTTCAAAAGCCAAACCTGCAGTCATTGCACCATCGCCAATAATGGCTACGTGTTGTCTATCAAACTCCCCTTTTAAACGAGAAGCTACTGCCATTCCTAAAGCAGCGGAAATAGATGTTGATGAATGTCCTACACCAAAAGTATCATATTCACTTTCTGCTCTTTTGGGGAATCCTGAAAGTCCTTTGTAAACCCTATTGGTATAAAAATTATCTCTTCTTCCTGTAAGTATTTTGTGTCCGTATGCCTGATGTCCAACATCCCAAACCAATTGGTCGTAGGGAGTATTGAATGCATAATGCAACGCAACTGAAAGTTCTACAACTCCCAAACTTGCACCAAAATGCCCACCATAAACAGATACTGTATCAATAATATATTGACGTAAATCGCTGCAAACGTTCACTAAATCAGCTTCATTTACTTTACGTAAATCGGCTGGAAACTTAATTGGTTCTAAATATTGTCCGGCTTTTATTTCCATAACTCCTTAACAAACGAAAATAATTGAATTTTGTTTGCTGTTTTTTATTGTGCTTATATAATACCGCAAAATAGTTGAATAAAATATCATTTTACAACACTTTTTATTAGTCAATTAACAATTTTTGAGAATAGAAAACATCTTCATTATTAATAGTAATAAAATGCATTCCTTTAGGTAATTCCGAAACATCAATAGCATTGATATTTGAATTTAAAGTTTTAAATAATAATATTTTACCTGTTAAATCAGCAATTCTAATTTCTGTATTTTTAGTATTTAAGTTAAGGTTTTCAATTTGTAAAATATTTTTTGCTGGGTTAGGATACACATTGAATAAGGGTTTGCCGTTTAAATCATTGATACTGTTTTTTCCACCTACAACATAAAAGTCAATGATACTTGAATCCAATCTTTCAACTGGAAAGGAAAGTCCAACTATTGAAATCCAAGAACGAACAAATACTTTTATTTCATAATGTTTAAAATGGTTAGAATCTGGTTTTCCCTCTAACAAAGCACAACCTTTTTCACCACCTTTCCAGGTGCAATTTGGTTTATTACATGCCCAAGTAAATCCAGCAGGAATATTTTTAATTAAATCAACTCTAGCCGAATCAATGGTAGCATTATAGTTTTGACCTGAATAAAATATAACAGTATCTTTAGGCGTTTTAAAAGAAATAACAGTTGAATAATTGGTTCCTACTGTTCCATCGGGAGCACGGCTAGGGCTTATTCCATCTGTGTTCCAAGCTGGATCAGGAATGCATTGTGAGTATGAAGTTACACTTGCTACTGAAAGTAGTATTATTAAAAAAATCTTTTTCATGGTTTTTATTGTTTAGTTCAAATGTAAATAAGCTTTTGATATAAAATCAATTATTTTTTCAGTTGCGCCAGTATTTTTTAAAATTTGTCGTTGCGCATTGTTCCCCAATTTTTTTCTGATGCTGTTATTTTTGATTAAACTGTTCATGTTTAAATCAAATTCTGATTGATTTTTAACACTGCTAGCAGCTTCATTTTTCACAAATTCAATGGCTTCTGGAAAATAATCTAGCTCATTTCCAAAAATTATTGCATTGCCAAAAGTGGCCGCCTCTAATATATTATGCAATCCTTTTGCTTTAAATCCTCCACCAATAAATGATATATCAGCATATTTATAAATTTTACTTAGCATGCCAATATTGTCTATCAACAACATATCGAAGTTACTTTCAAAAGTTTCATTTGCTTTGCTGAATCTAACTATTTTTTCAGAAAAAATAGTTTCAATAGCTGCTAATTGATCTTCAAAAATAAAATGTGGGGCAATGATAATTTTAAGTTTTTGAGATTTGTTATTGGCTAAATAATTAGCTAATAATTGCACTTCAAATTCATAACTGCTTCCCAATACTAACAGCAAATTTTCGCCTTTAAATTGCTTGATCAAATCTATATTTTCAGTTAATTGCAAAGCATTATAAACTCTGTCAAATCTTGTATCTCCAGTAGTTTGTACATTTAAAATATCAATACTTTCAAGCAATGTTTTACTTGATTCATTTTGAGTAAAAATATAGTTGAAGTTTGATAAAATATTTTTATAAAAAACTGCATATTTTTTAAAATAAACTTGCTTTGAATGAAAACTAGCATCAATTAAAAAAGTAGGAATATTTTGTTTTTTAAGTTCATTTAAGTAAAAAAACCAAAAGTCGTATTTAACCCAAAAAACCAATTCAGGATTCAATAAAGCAATTAGTTTTTTTGCATTTTTCTTAGAATCGTTTGGCAAATAAAAAATGAAATCTGCTACGGAATCATTTTTTCTAATTTCGTAACCCGAAGGTGAAAAAATAGTTACAATATATTTGTGGCTTGGAAATTCTATTCTTAACTTTTCAATAACAGGACGAGCTTGTTCAAATTCGCCTAATGAAGCCACATGAAACCAAATTGATTTCCTTGTATCGCCTTTTAAAGCTTGAGAAATATGGCTAAAAATTTTTTTTCTGCCATTTACAAATTGCTTTGCTCTTTTGTTAAAAGGAGCAATGATTTGTAGCAATAAAAAAAAAGAATTGCTACTAATTACATAAAGAAAATAACCTATATAATTTAACATGTTTTTTTTAGTTAGCTCTAAAGTTAAACTCTTCTGTTTTTGAACTTAAATAAATTGGAATCATCCAAGCAAAACGAAATGCAGTATAATTATCTTGTTTTGAATTCAAATCATATTGGCGAGTATCGTAGTTAAATTCACGTAAATTTTTAGTGTATGCTTGCGCAAAATCTAAGCCAACATAAAAGTTTAAAAGCCTACTTTCAGAATGAAAATAATAACCAATAAACTGATTAGTCGCTAGTCCACCATGTAGCCTATCATAGCCACGTTGATTCTCTTCATTTAATTGTGCAACTGTATTTTGTGGAATATTAAAATTTAAATAATGCATTAAATAACCCGCACCAATTTGCAATAAAATACCATGGTTTTTATTGTACCTACTTACCGGAATTATTTTACCAATTCTACCAAAAGCAGTAAACCCTCTCATCGATAAATCAACGGTAGCTGGAGTTCCATTGTTATCGTTAAAAGTAAAATTATTACTATTGGTCAAATTCACCAAATCGGCAGTATTTTTCAAATTACTGGAAAGCATAAAACTACTTTCAGCACTAAATAACCAATTTGTTTGAGATTTATAATTAACACCAAAACCCAAACCATGACTTACCCCATACATTTTTTCCCAATCACCACTAGGAAATTGCCCGTTATAAATAAATTGAAAATTGAAAATTTTATTGCTAAAATCATCTCCTTTTTTTTGAGCAAATACTATTGATTTTATAAAAATAAATAATATTAAAAGTGAAGCTTTAACTTTATACGACATGAGAAATTTATTTGTAATGGTTTTTGTTTAAATTACTTTTAAATAATATTCCATTTGTTTTGCTAAAAAATACAAATCTTTATTATTGCCGGTATCTATAGTCATGTCAAATAATTGGGTGGCAAGGTTCATTTGAGCACCAATTTGATATTTGGCTTTACTTAAAACAGAAATACCTTGCAATGCCAATGTTTCTTCATTATAAATATTAAATAAAATATCAAATTTCATGTCTAAAAATCTTCCAATTTTATCAGGATCTGGTAAGTTAAAAAATGTAAGATTGGTGTTTAAAAACAATTCGCTGCTAATATGTGGAACACGCTTATAAGGCATTTCTTTTTGGTTAATAAAACCAAGTAAATAAACCTTTTTACCCTCACTCCTTAAATCACTTGCAAACTGCTGAACTTTCTTTTCATTTTGCATGTCTTCGGCATTATAAATTATTCCAATTTCATTGGCTTTATCAAACGACATAAAAGCATGTTTTTCTTTTTTAGCTTTTATTAAATTGGCTAAAATAATTTTTCCGAAAAAATTCTTTATTTGATTGAACATATCTAAAATTGATTAATCATTAATAAGCAATTTTACATAAAAAAGTGGATTACGCAACTTTGCTCTCAAATCTAAATCTTCAAACATGCAACTTATTGTTTCGCGAAGTGCTTTGTTTTTATTTGCTTTATTTACCACAAAATTAAACAACCATGGGTATTTACAGAGTTTTTGCATGGTATGACTTAACTTTAATTCATCCCACTGCCTATCGTAAAAAGCATGGTCGTAGGTTTGATTAAATTCAGCGGTAAAATTATTTTGTGTAATGCAATTTTGAATATGTGCAGCCGCTAACATTCCACTATACATGGCGTTACCTATTCCCTCGCCAGTAAATGGATCAATTAAACTTGCAGCATCGCCAGTTAGCAGAAAATTATTGCCACTAATCAAACGTTTTTTGCTGCCTAATGGTAATCCCCAACCTTGAATATTATTGACCAATTTTGCATTGGCAAAACGGTGTTTTATTTTAGGATTATTGGCAATTGCTCGCAACATATCTTCCTTTAAATTTACCTTTTTGGCACTTACCGATGAACTTAACATTCCCGCGCCAACATTGGCTTGGCCATTAGGTAACGGAAAAATCCAAAAATAACCAGGCAGCAATTCTTCTAAAAAATGAAGCTCAATAAAATTTTGATCATGTAGCTCGGTTACACCTTCATAATAAGCCCTGATTCCTGCACAATAATGGTCGTTTTCTTTTTTTATAGCTGATAATTTTTTTGCCACTAATGAACGGTCGCCTTCCGCTCCTATAAGCATTTTTATATTTTTTATTTCAAATGATGTGGTGCTATTTTTTAATTGAATTGTTATACCATCATCGGTTTTAATTACATCTAATAATTCAGTTCCATCTAAAACATTTGCATAATTTTTATCTAATTTATTAAACAAACTAGCATCAAAATCTATGCGTTTGCTAATAAAACCTGGTGCATGCGTTTCTTTACTTACATCCGATTTAAAAGGAATGTCGATAGATTTACCATTTGGCGCAACAAATTTTACACCCCAACTTGGCATAAACTGATTGCTATTATTATTGTAATCATCAATCATTTCAGGATTCAGCTGCTTCATTACATAAACTACTTTGCCGCTTAAGGCATCGCCACAAACTTTATCGCGTGGAAAAATAGCCTTATCAATGATGGTATGGGGAATTTTGTTTTTAGCTAAAAAAAGCGAAGTACTGCAGCCTGCTGGCCCTGCTCCAATTATTACTATGTCGGTTGGTTTCATTTAGTGGGGTGCAATTTAAAAAAAAGTAACACTTTTTTTTGTTAAAAAATCAACTGAAAAAATTTAATGTTTCGTAACTTATAAAAACAAAAAGCCATTGAACAAAAATGTTCAATGGCTTTGCTATATTTTTATTTTAATATTAAAATGGTAAATCGTCTGAGGTACTTTCATCACTACTAAACGACATGCTTGTAGGTGCATCAGTGTGATTGTTTTGTGTTGCACTTGGTTGAGTTGGTTGATTAGGAGGAGATCCTGCTGGTGTAACTTTCCATGCATTTAAATTAGTAAAATACCTACCGTTATATTCTCTGCTTTCAGCATCAAAACTAACTACTACTTCTTGACCAATGCTATAAGGATTTTGGTCAATTTTATTTCCCATCAAACCAAACATTACCTTTTTAGGATATTGGTCGCCAGTTTCAATTAAAAACTCTTGTTTACTCCATTGGCCATTTTTACCTTCTCCAGTAACTAAAGGCATGTTTAAAATTACTTTTCCTTTCAAATCCATGCAGCAAATAAAAACTTTATTTTTTAAATATTATTTAATGTGTAAAAGTTTTTTGAATATATAATAATTGTAAAACTTGATATGACCGTACTACTTATTTTGACAAATTTGACAACTTGAGTTTTATACTATTGATTTACAGTGTTTTTTATGCCAATAAAATAGCTTTTAGCAAAATTTCAAAATGAATTGCATCAAAAATTTTATTAAATTATAATTTTTTTTACGAAAATTATTTTTTTTGATTTAACATTGTATAAATAAATAAATACTATGGAAAAAATTTACAAAACAATTCTCTTTATATTATTCATTGTTTCAATAAATAATATAAACGCACAGATAACGCTTGTGGCCTCATCTGGCACTTCTACAGGAAGTTACACTACACTAAAAGCAGCCATTGATAATATTAACAATGGAACACACCAAGGTGATATTGTAATTAAAGTTCATTCAAATACTACCGAAACTGCAGCCATTTCATTGGATTCAAATGGCAATGGTGGAATTACATTTTACTCTTCTGTTTTAATCAGACCTGCCGATTCCGCTACAGTTACAAAGATTGTTTCAGGTTCAATTAGTGGAGCTATTTTGTTTAATTATCAGGGGGCTGATAATATTACCATTGATGGTCGA